>JACMIM010000816.1 GCA_014381165.1 Roseiflexaceae bacterium | reverse complement strand
TGGTGCGCGCGGGCGCGATCGGCGACGTCGTGCAGACCGTCGGTCTCGGTCCGCACCGGCTCAACCGCGCGCTGCGTGATCCGTGGTTCTTCGACCGCGCGAAGTACGGCGGCATCCTCGTGGACATCGCCTCGCACCAGATCGACCAGTTCCTCGCGTTCGCCGGCGTGGCAGACGCCGAAATCGTGCTGGCACGCGCGGGCAACGTCGCGCATCCCGAAGATCCGGGTTTCGAGGACTTCGGCGAGATCGTGCTGTCGGCAGGCGCCGCGAGCGCCTACATCAAGGTCGACTGGTTCACGCCGGACGGATTGCCGACCTGGGGCGACGGACGCCTGTTCGTTACCGGGACGACCGGCTCGATCGAGTTGCGGAAGTACGTCGATGTCGCCGGACGGCCCGGCAAGGACCACCTATTCCTCGTCGACGGCAAAGCTGCGCGTTACATCGACTGCAGTGATGCGAAGCTGCCTTACTACGAGAGGCTGCGGCGGGACATCGTCGAGCGGACCGAGACGGCGATGACGCACGCGCACTGCTACAAGGTTTGCGAGCTGGCGTTGAAGGCGCAAGCGGCGGCGCAGCCGATCATTAGTACCAGAGACGAATCTCGCGGCGGGCGCGGTGAATCGACTCAGCAGCGATGAGATTCGTCTCCGGTACTATTGATCTTTACCTAACTGTGTGACATCAAAACAGGTCCGCCTGCTGCCAGCACGAAGCGATGATGACGCTGCGTCGCTGGGCCGATTTCAGCTTGCCACGGGCCGTGTATTGCAACTCGGCGAACGTGTCGGGACAGAAGTTCGCCAGCGCGTGCCGCTTGAGCCAACCCCAGAGGAATTCGACCGGATTGAGCTCAGGTGCATAACCGGGCAGGAAATGTAGCTGAATCCGGCCCGCGGTCGAAGCGACATAGTCGCGGACCAAGTTGCTGCGATGCGGCCTGGAGTTGTCCCAGACGATGAGCAGTGGGCGTCGGAAGTGAGCGTGGAGCGCTTTGAGGAACTCGACCACTTGTTCTCTGGCAATGCTGCCTTCATGCAGGCGAAAGCACATACCGGTGAAGTGCATGCCGGCAATGAGCGACAGCTGATGCCAGTTACAGTAATTGGGGTTGGTACTGCCCCTCGGCACTGAATGACGCGTTTCTATCAAGCGCAATATTGTCCTATGCTACGGCTCGGCGCGCTGCCAACATGGCCGACAAGAGAATATTCGAGGTCGGCAGCGCTCTTGACGTCCGCAACTCGGCGCGCTAAACACGGAGACATTCAACCATGAAGAAGCAGTTGATTTGCTTGGGCCTTTTGCTTGCTGCCGCAGCCGGCGCACAGGCACAAGCTTGGCCCTCCAAGCCCGTGACCCTATTGGTCCCGTTCCCGCCAGGCGGGTCGACGGACATGATCGCCCGCTCACTCGCCCCGAAGCTGCAGGAGAAGCTTGGGGGCACCTTCCTCGTCGAAAACAAGGCGGGTGCTGGCGGCACCATCGGCGCTACAGCCGCCAAGCGCGCAGCACCCGACGGCTACACGATCTTCGTCTCGTCGCTCGGACCTTTCGTGATTGGACCGCACCTGATCAAGGGCGTGGCCTACGACCCCCTGAAGGACTTCGACTACATCACCGTCGCCGTGCAGGCGCCCAACGTGCTGGCGGTGCCAGCCAACTCGCCGCACAAGTCGCTGGCTGACGTGCTGGCCTTCCACAAGGCCAACCCCGGCAAGATGAGCTTTGCCTCGGCAGGCAACGGCACCAGCGACCACCTCACCGCCGAGCTCTTCTGGCAGCAGACCAACACCAGCGGTCTGCACATTCCCTACAAGGGTGGCGCGCCGGCCATGTCGGACCTGCTGGGCGGCCAGGTCGATGCGACTTTCATGAACATCAACACCGGCCTTCCCAATATCAAGTCCGGCAAGTTGCGAGCCCTGGCGATCACCAGCTCCAAGCGCTCGCCACTGCTGCCTGAGGTGCCGACGATGGAAGAGTCCGGCCTGAAGGGCGTCACCGTATATTCTTGGCAGGCCTTCGCGGCGCCAAAAGGGCTGCCGGCCGACATTAAGGCCAAGTTGCATGAAGCCCTGGTGGCCGGGCTGAACGATCCCGCCGTCAAGCCGAAGCTGCTCGAGCTCGGCTTCGAGGTCGTCGGCAACACCCCGGAGCAGTTCACCGCCTTCCAGGCCACCGAGTTCGCGCGCTGGAAGAAGGTGATCGAGGTCGGAAAGATCACGGCCGACTGAACGCGAAGCTGCCCAACAAGCCGGGCGTGGGCGTCGAACTCGACATGGCGGAAGTCGAGAAGGCGCACCAGCTCTACAAACAGCATGGCCTGGGCACGCGCGACGTCGCAATGGCCGATGTGACCACGCGACCCGGACTTGGCGCGACACTGAGCGAACAGGCCAAGGCCTGGACTCGCGAGGCGTGCGAAGTCGGCACCCGCCAGTTAGGACACCGGTAAGGAGATCACGATGTTCGATTCCACGCCCACATCCGCGGCCCCGGCGCGGTCACCGCTGACGATCCGCATGCACGAGCGCGACAACGTCGCGATCGTGGCCAATGACGGGGGCCTGCCGGCGGGCACCGAGTTCCCCTCGGGCCTGACGCTGTGCGAACACGTGCCGCAGGGCCACAAGGTCGCGCTGGTCGACCTGCCCGAAGGCACGCCGGTGCTGCGCTACAACGTGACCATCGGCTACGCCCGAAAGGACGTTCCCGCGGGCAGCTGGGTGCATGAGCGGCTGTTGAAGATGCCGCCGGCGCGCGCGCTCGACAACCTGCCGATCGCCACTGTCAAGCCCGAGCCGCAGCCGCCGCTCGAGGGCTACACCTTCGAGGGCTACCAGAACCTGGACGGCTCGGTCGGCACGCGCAACATCCTGGCGATCACCCAGACCGTGCAGTGCGTGGCCGGCGTCACCGACTTCGCGGTGCAGCGCATCAAGCAAGAACTGCTGCCGATGTACCCCAATGTCGATGAAGTGGTGGCACTGGACCACACCTATGGCTGCGGCGTTGCTATCGACGCGCCCGACGCGATCGTGCCGATCCGCACGCTGCGCAATATCAGCCTCAATCCGAACTTCGGCGGCGAGGTGATGGTGATTCGCCTTGGCTGCGAGAAGCTGCAGCCTCAACGCCTGTTTCCGCCCGGGACGATCCCGCTGATCGACGAACGCAACGTGGCCGACATCGGCGACAACGCCGAAGCGCGCCTGGACGTGGTCTGCCTGCAGGACGACAGGCATGTGGGCTTCATGTCGATGATCGATTCGATCATGACGCAGGCCGAGGAATGTCTCGAGCGCCTGAACGCGCGCCGGCGCGAGACCGTGCCCGCCAGCGAGCTGGTGGTGGGTGTGCAATGCGGCGGCAGCGACGCCTTTTCCGGCGTCACCGCCAACCCGGCGGTCGGCTTCTGTACCGACCTACTGGTGCGCGCGGGCGCCACGGTGATGTTCTCGGAAGTCACCGAGGTGCGCGATGCCATTCACCTGCTGACGCCCCGCGCCGCCACCAAGGAGGTCGCAGAGGCACTGGTGCGCGAAATGCGCTGGTATGACGATTATCTTGCCAAGGGCGAGGTCGATCGCGGCGCCAACACCACCCCCGGCAACAAGAAGGGCGGGCTGTCCAACATTATCGAAAAGTCGCTGGGCTCGGTCGCCAAGTCCGGCACCAGCGCCATCAACGCGGTTCTGGCGCCGGGCGAAAAAGTGCGCCAGCGCGGCCTGGTATTCGCCGCCACCCCGGCCAGCGATTTTGTCTGCGGCACCCTGCAGATGGCCGCAGGGATGAACCTGCATGTCTTCACCACCGGCCGCGGCACGCCCTATGGGCTGGCGGCGGTTCCGGTGATCAAAGTCTCGACCCGCAGCGAACTGGCAAAACGTTGGAACGATCTGATCGACCTGGATGCGGGCCCCATCGCCACTGGCGAAAAGACCATTGAGCAAGTGGGCTGGGAATTGTTCCAGCTGATGCTGGATGTCGCCAGCGGCAGGAAACAGGTCTGGGCCGACCGCTGGGGCCTGCACAACGACCTGACTTTGTTTAATCCTGCACCGGTTACTTAGCGTCTTGCAAAACCATCTCGCTGCCCTTGGCGGCGATCATGATGGTTGGTGTGTTGGTGTTGCCCGAGGTGATGGTCGGCATTACCGAGGCGTCGATCACCCGCAGGCCTTCGAGGCCGTGAACCCGCAGCCGTTCATCCACCACCGCAAACGGATCGCTTGCCAGCCCCATTTTGGCAGTGCCCACCGGATGGAAAATCGTTGTGCCGATATCGCCCGCTGCATGAATCAGCTCGGCGTCGCTGTCTGAGACGGCGGGTCCGGGGCGGAATTCCTCCGGGGTGTATTTCGAAAGTGCCACCTGCGCCATCAGCCGTCGGGTCAAGCGGATGCAGTCGGCGGCGATGCGGCGGTCTTCGTCGGTGGACAGATAATTGGGTGCGATCTGGGGCGCTGCGTCCATCGCGGCCGAAGTGATCCGCACCGTGCCGCGCGACGTGGGGCGCAGATTGCATGGGCTGACGGTGATGGCCGGAAAGCGGTGCAGCGGCGTGCCGAACCGGTCCAGAGAACAAAGGACAGAGAGCAAAGAACCGCAGGACAGAGAACAGAGAACAGAGAACAAAGGACAGAGAATCGCAGAACCGCAGAATCGCAGAATCGCAGAACCGCAGAACCGTGAACCCATTAGCCCGGCGCTTCAGCGCCGGGGGCCGCAGCATTCGTTCATTGTTCTTGGTTCTCGGTTCTTGGTTCTTTGTTCTTCGTTCTTTGTTCTTTGTTCAGAACCTGGTCGCCCTAGCTTCAGCCTGTGCGCAACGCGGCAATGCGTGCAACCGCGTCCGCCGGGCGGGCGAAGCCTTGGGCGACCAACGCGCGCTGCTTGCTGTGCTGGTAGACCAGCGTCGGGTAGGAGTTGAAGCCCGCGAGGCGGGCTTGCTGGAAGGCATGCTGCGTGCCGTGCTTGGCCTGCTCGCTCTGCCAGGCTGCAAGAAATGCGTCGGCGTCGATGCCGTATTCGCGGGCCAACCCAGCCATGACATCGGCATCGTCGAGTGGCAGGCCACGCCCGTAGTACGCCTCTGGCAGCGCATCGGCAAAATCGTAGGCCCGCTCGGGGGCCAGTTGCTGCGCGACATACACCGCGCGGCAGGGCGGCTCGGAGTTGCTGATATAACTGCCCTGCTTGAGCAACCCGTTGTAGAAAGCCGCGCCCGCGCTGACGCCGGCAGTGCGACGCACCTGCTCGAGCCCTTTGATCAAGTAGTCGCGGGCCTGAGCGATCGGCGCGACCCGCTCGCCAACCACCAACCCGCCCATAATAAGTTCAACCGACAGATCGGGGTAGGCCTGGCGAATCGCTGCCATCGTAGGCCGAAACGCAAAGCACCAACCGCACAGCGGATCGTAGCCATACAGTAGCTGTTCGTCCATGATGTCCTTTGTAGCCAGCACCCCAGCGCTGAAGCGCCGGGGTGCTGGGCTTGATCTTCACCAATTAGCCCGGCGCTTCAGCGCCGGGTCTCAAAGGCGGCGCGGTGCTTGGCCGCCCACTCGGCCAGCGAGGTCATGTGTACCGGCAGCTTGTCGAGCACTGGCTGCATGGCGAACCACATTGCTGGCGGGTTGGGGTCGTCGCGCATCTTGCGGTACTGCGCTGATGCCGCATCACCTGCCCCTGGGCCAAAGGCCTGATCGAGGACTGCGCCAAATTCTTCTGGCTCCATAGCCACATAGGCGATCTCGCGGCCCAGCCCCTCGCTAAACGCACTGGCAAGCTCCGCGCCGCTGGCATTCTCGATCCCACTAACCATGAACACGGCATTGGCTAACTCAGGCCGCTCGATCGCCGCAGCCACCAGTGCGCCGACATCTTCGGACGCGATCCAGCCAATGCGCGTCTCGGCGCTGTTAGGGTAGGTCAGCTGGTCGCGCTGAACGATGTTCGGCGCAGTCCAGGGGCCGAGGAAGTTCTCCATGTAGCCGGTTGGCGCGATCACAATGTGTGGCAGCTCGCTGGCGCGCAGGTACTCGATCGTCTCGACGCGCAGATCCATGCCGGGTTCGCCCACACGCTCGGGTGGGGTCGGGCCGCTGGTATTGTAGACGACCAGCTTGACGCCGGCCGCGCGTGCGGCATCGATAGCATTGCGTCCATACTGTGGCCCATTCATGGGGTTCTCAAGAAAGAATGGCACCATCAACGCCACGGCGTCCATGCCTTCGCTGGCAGCGCGCAGGCTGGCTGGATCGGCCATGTCACCCACGACGATCTGCGCGCCAGCCTCGCGCATCGCGGCGGCACGCTCGGGGTGGCGGGTCAGCACATACGGCTGGTGGCCGCGCTCCAGCAGCTTCCAGACCGTCGGGCTGGCCTGCGAACCAGTGGCCCCATACACGAGTACGTTCATCGGTATCTCCTTGTAGCGTGGGCTGAAGCCCACTGCTGCTATGCAAAACGCGCTTCAGCGCGTTGAGGCAATTGAACGCGCTTCAGCGCGTTTTGAGGTAGCAGACGCCGGATTCATCCGGTGGCCGTGGTGGCGGCGCGACAATCTGAACCCCACCCTTGCCTTCCACATAACCATAGCAGCTGTGCTATACTTTTACTAGTACGCACATTCTGCGCACATAGGCACATGTTTGATACCAAGGAGCTTTGTGTGGCCACAGAGACATTTCGCTGCCCGGTCGAGTTTACAATTGATGTGCTGGGCGGTAAGTGGAAGCCGCTGATTCTGTATTACTTGCTGGGCGGCACAAAGCGCTTCGGCGGCTTACAGCGGCTGCTACCGCATGTCACGCGGCGTATGCTTACGCAGCACCTGCGCGAACTTGAGCGCGATGGTATCGTGCATCGCAAGGTGTATTCGCAGGTGCCGCCGATGGTGGAGTACTCGCTAACCGAGCTGGGCCGTAGCCTGGAACCCGTACTGCTGCTGATGCTGGACTGGGGCCAGCGCAATAATTTGCGGGTGGATGCGCACCGCCAGGAGTTTGCGGCGCGCGGCGTGTAGCATGCGGTTCTTGCTGCGGAGGCGTTGTTGAAGACACAAGTGTTCGTGTTGGTGCCGTACTCACTGGGGCCTTCGGCGCTGGTGGAGCTTGCCGACGCGCTGATTATGCGACACCAGATGCTTGATGAAGATCGCAGCGTGGGCCGGTTCGACTATTTGGTCGGCAGCAGCGGGTGCTTCGACGATCCGATTGCCGAGGGTCGGCTACCGGCGCGCGTTCGGCGCAGCCTGCATCACAGGGTTTGCGAAATGGAGCGGCTGCCGATCGAGTTCGTTCCAGGTGCGCTAATCACTCCAGATGGCCTCTGGCACGATTTAGACAACGACGGGCGGCTGGTGAATGGCGACGGCCAAGCCAACCCGAATGCGCTCACCCGCTGGGAGGCGCGCTATCGGGAACTGATCACGCAACACCCGTACTGTTGGGTGTTGGAGTATCGGGCGCACTCGTAGCAGGGCTGGGAGCGAGTTATGCCAATTCAGTGAGGAGTTACGCAGTTGCCCAACAGGTTCCATTTCGCCTGCGGCGGGCAAGGAAATACTTCATTCTTGTTTCGTTTGTGGTGCAAAGCACCAAAAACGAAACAAAAAGATAGATGTTCCATGCTGCGTTCACTGCCGTGAATTGTCCGTTTTGTCGCCGTGCGGTTATCGCCATTCCCCAGCTACTCGTACCGCAGCGCCCGCAGAATATCCAGCCGTGCCGCCGTGCGCGCTGGCAGTGCGCTGACCAGCAGCGTCAGGCCGAGACCCAGTACAAGGGCAGCAGCTACGCCTAGCAGCGGCAGGCTGAACGGCAGTTCCACGCCAAAGGCACCGCCGAGCGCCGCCGTGAAGCCATAGCTCATGGACAGACCAGCCACGGCACCTAGTGTCGCGCCGAGAAGCCCAAGCAGCAGCGCCTCGGCCACCACAATTCGGCGCACCTGGCCCTGGCTTGCGCCGATCGCGCGCGTAATACCAATCTCGCGGGTGCGCTCCAGCACGCTCATGGTCAGCGTGTTCAGCAGGCCCAGCATGGCCGGCAGTAGAATGACCAGCGCCAAGGGCAAAAAGGCCGCGTTCATCGCGCCCACCGCCAAGTCGAGCGCCTGATCGCGGAAGCTGGCAGTGTTGGCGACGGTGAACTGCGGGTAGGCCGCCGCTCGTTGTGTAACTTGCTGCTGCACGGTTGCGATTTCAACCCCCGGCTGCGTTTTCAGCATCAGCATCACATCTTCGTTTGCGTTGAAATCGGCGGCCAGGTTGGCCTGCGAAACGAACAGTGTGTTAATCTTGAAACTTAGTGCGTCGCCGCCGATTCCGGCGATGGTGTAGCGCTGATCGCCCTGCGGCGTGCCAAGCGTGATCACATCGCCGATGTTGAGCTGCTGTGCAGCCGCCAGAATTGGGTTGACAATCGCGCTGCGCCCGTTGGTGATCGCCGCATAGGCAGCAGCCTGTTCGCCCTGCTCAAAGACCAGCGGTGCAACCAGCGAGTAGCTGGCTGGATCGATGCCATTGACCCGGATTGGCGCGCCATTCAGCGTGCCGCCGGAGGTGCGCAGCGTGCCGACCGCAGCTACGCCGGGGATGGCCCGCAACTCATCGGCAAGCTGGTTGTTTGCACCCAAATTCGCGCCGATCAGGCTGAGATTCTGCGGCAACAGCACAATGTCGCTGGTGAAGCTGCGGCTGTACAGGTTGGTGATCATTTGGCTGAAGCTACCGATGAGTGAGGCGATCATGACCATGGCGGCTAGGCCGATCATCAGCGTGCTTGCGGTGACAGCCGCACGCCCCGGCTGGCGGCGCAGGTTGCTTTGCGCGATCTCGCCCTCGCCGGCAAAGCTGCTGGCCAACAGTGGTGCAAACAATCGGGCGGCTGGCGCGATCAGCGCAGGGCTAGCCAGCGCCAGGCCGACCAGAAACAGCAGCGCGCCGCCGGTCGCCGCCGCTGGCCCGGCGAACAGCAGCCCAACTGCCAGAGCCGCCAACAGCAGCCCGCCGATCAGGCTCCAGCGCGTGGCTTTGCGGCTTTGCGCGGCGGTTGCTGGGCGCAGCGCCTCCAATGGCGAAACCCGGCCAGCCGCACGCGCTGGCAGAAACCCAGCGATCAACGTCGTCAGAATGCCCGCGCTCAGGGCTGGTAGCGCCGCCGCCAGCGAAAATGTGACTTGAATAGTGACACCAGGTATGAATTGGCCGATCAGGTTGCGCATCGCCGCCAGCACGCCAACCGCGAACAACGCGCCCACGCCGAGACCCAGCAGGCTGCCCAGCACCCCCTGGATCAAGCTTTCGGTCAGCAGAATCGCCGTAACCTGCCCGCGCTCCGCCCCGATCGCCCGCAGCATGGCGAGATCGCGCCGCCGCTCGAACACGATCGTGCGAAACGTGTTGAAAATCAGGAATGCGCCAATGAATAGCGCCAGCGCGCCCAGCATCGAAAACATGGCGTAGCCTGCGTCCAATGACCCCGACGCATCGACCGCGCTGGTCGCGCCGGTGCGAAAGCCCGGGCCAAGCGCTGCCAGCACGTCGGCCTCGACCTGCGCCCGATTGGCACCTGGAACCAGCGCCAGCTCGATCGCGGATATTTCGCCAGGTACACCCAGAACCGCTTGGGCGTCGGCCAGCGTCATGTAGACATCCGAGGAGGGCAGGCCAGCGGTGTCGAGCTTGCCGACCACCTGAAATTCGCGCACGCCGTCGACGGTTGGCAGGCTGATCGTGGTGCCAACGCGGGCCTCCGCGCCACCGAACACCACGACGCCAGTGTCGCCTGGCTGAAGAAAGCGGCCCTCAGCTACTGCGATCTGGCGCACCTGCTGCACGTCAGTTGGCTCGACGCCGATGATCACGGCCTGGCCCTTGTTTTGGCCGACCGGCACAACAATGCTGCGTTGAAGCGCCATGCTGGCGGCCTCTACGCCTGCCACCGCTGTGGCTCGATCGAGTGCCTGCCCAACTGCAAACGAATCGCCAGTGGTGGTAGAAATGCTGAGATCGACTGCGCCGACGCTACCGAGCGAGGCGCGCCGAAACGAATCTAGCGCGCCCGGCAGTACCAAATTACCGGCAAAGATCACCGCGACGCCAAACACCACAGCTAGTGTTGTCAGCGCGGCGCGCAGCTTGCGCGCCGCCAGGTAGCGTAGCGCGGTCATGAATGCTACGGACATATTCTTTTCCTTTATGGTGGCTCTGGCGCTTTGCGCCAACAACCAAAACACCCAGCAGTTATACCAAGGCCATGCGGCCAAGCCGCTCGCGGATCGCATCTGCGCTGGACTGACCGCCCATGCGGTTCTCGTCAATAATCCGGCCATCCTTGAGAAAGATGATCCGATCGGCGTGCGCCGCAATACGTGGGTCGTGGGTAACCATGACCATGGTGCGGCCCCACTCGTCCACCGCGCGGCGCAGCAGCGTGATAATTTCGTCGCTGGCGGTCGAATCGAGGTTGCCGGTCGGCTCGTCGGCCAGAATCAAGGTCGGGTTGATCACCAGGGCGCGCGCGATCGCCACGCGCTGCTGCTGGCCGCCCGAAAGCTCGGCGGGGCGATGCGTCAGCCGATCGCCCACGCCGACCTGGCTCAAGGCGGCCTGGGCACGGCTCATCGCCATGGCGCGGGCCACGCCGTCGAGCAGCAGCGGCATGGCTACGTTCTCCTGCGCGCTCAACACCGGCAGCAGATTGAAGAACTGGAACACCAAGCCTAGCTTCTGGCGGCGCAGCTGCGAAAGCGCCTTGTCGCCCAACGTGCTGAGGTCATTGCCGGCCAGGGTGACTTTGCCGCCGCTGGGCCGATCCAACCCGCCCATCAGATACAGCAACGTGCTTTTGCCGGAGCCAGATGGCCCCATGATTGCTACGAACTCGCCCTGCTCGATCTTTACGTTGGCGTCGCTCAGGGCATAGACAGCCTGCGGCCCACTGCCGTAGGTTTTGGAAAGCTGGCTTGTTTCGATCAAGCTCATGGCCGTAATCCTTTCGAAGTATGTCGAAGTATGTCTATCAGGACTTTCGCTTAAAGCGTCTTTTTCGCCTGCGGCGGGCAAGGAATTG
>JACMIM010000095.1 GCA_014381165.1 Roseiflexaceae bacterium | reverse complement strand
TGGCAGGCCTGGCGGCGCGGCGGCGGCGCTGGCAGCGCGAAAAAGGTCTCCTACTGGCGCGGCCAGCGGATCGAGGCCGCCCCGCAACGGCGCAGCTTCAGCGCCCCGCGCGGCAGCGAGCTGTGGCGCTCACTGGTGTTCCTCCTGATCGGCGGCGTACTGGTGCTGGGCGCGCTCTCGATGCTGGTGAACTACATCACGTTCTGACACATCTGTGCTACATCCGCCAATAGACCGACCTATTCTGCCTGAGTCTGCGGTATAATAAGCGTCTACCGATTCGAGACCGACCGCGAGGAACCAAGCATGTCGTTTCGTTTAGACGCGCCCTATCAGCCGTCCGGCGATCAGCCGCGCGCGATCATGCAGCTTACGCAGGGCATCCAAAAGGGCCTCAAACACCAGACCTTGCTCGGCGCGACTGGTACCGGCAAGAGCTTTGTGATGGCCCAGCTGTTCAGCCAGCTGGAGCGCCCGGCGCTGGTGATGGCCCACAACAAGACGCTGGTTTCGCAGCTGTACGCCGAATTCCGTGAACTGCTGCCGGAATCTGCCGTCGAGATGTTTATCTCCTACTACGATGTGTACACGCCTGAGGCCTATGTGCCCAGCAAAGACCTGTACATTGAAAAAGAAGCCCAGATCAATGAAGAGATCGACCGGCTGCGCCACGCCGCCACCCAGGCGCTGTTTTCGCGGCGCGATGTGTTGATCGTGGCCTCGGTTTCGGCGATCTACGGCCTTGGCTCGCCGCTTGACTACGGCCAGGTGGTCATTCCGGTGCGTGTCGGCGAGGTGCGCAACCGCGACAAGCTCATGCGGCAGATGATCGACCTGCAATTCGCCCGCAATGATATCGACTTCCACCGTGGCACGTTCCGTGTGCGTGGCGATACGCTCGATGTGTTTCCGGCCAATGCCGAGGTGGCCCAGCGAATCGAGTTCTGGGGCGACGAGATCGAGAAGATCACTGAGTTCGACCCGCTGACCGGCGAGGTGCTGATCAACCGAACCTCGGTCGATATCTACCCGGCCAAGCACTTCGTCACCACCACCGATAAGCTGCGCCTGGCGCTTGGCGACATCCAGCAGGAGCTGACCGAGCGCCTGCAGGTGCTCGAAGGCCAGGGCAAACTGCTCGAAGCCCAGCGGCTCAAGCAGCGCACTATGCACGATCTCGAAATGCTTTCCGAGATGGGCTACTGCTCCGGCGTCGAGAATTATTCGCGCCACATGGATCGCCGCGCCGCCGAACAAACGCCCTGGACGCTGATCGACTACTTCCCCGACGATTTCCTGCTGTTCGTCGACGAGTCGCACATCTCGCTGCCGCAGATTCGTGGCATGTTCAATGGCGACCGCTCACGCAAAGGGACATTGGTCGACTATGGCTTTCGGCTGCCCTCGGCGCTCGACAACCGGCCGCTACGCTTTGAGGAATTCGAAACACACGTTCATCAGGCGGTGTATGTCTCGGCCACGCCGGGGCCATATGAGCAGGAACACTCCGAGCAGATTGTCGAGCAGATCATCCGCCCGACCGGCCTGCTCGATCCGATCATCCATATTCGCCCGTCCAAGGGCCAGATCGATGATCTGCTGGCCGAGATCAAGGGGCGTGTGCAGAAAGGCCACCGCGCACTGGTTACGACGCTGACCAAGCGTATGGCCGAAGACTTGGCCGATTACCTGAAGGAAATGGGCGTCCGCACACAGTATCTGCACGCCGACATCGAGGTCATGGAACGGGTCGAGATTCTGCGCGACCTACGGCTAGGCGTGTTCGATGTGGTGGTCGGCATCAACCTGCTGCGCGAGGGGCTGGACCTGCCGGAGGTTTCGCTGGTGGCGATTCTGGACGCCGACAAAGAAGGCTACCTGCGCAGCGGCTCATCACTTATTCAGATTATTGGCCGTGCCGCGCGCCACCTTGAAGGTACGGTGGTGATGTATGCCGACAAAATCACCGACTCGATGGCCAAGGCCATTCGTGAGACCGATCGCCGCCGCGCCATTCAGGAGCAGCATAACCGCGAACATGGCATTACCCCTATCGGCGTGATAAAGGCCGTGCGCGACCTGACCGACCGGGTGCGCAAGGCCGCCGAGCAGCGGGCGGTCTACGACACCGGCGCGCCCGGCGAGTCGTTGCCGATCGCTAAGGACGAATTGGTCAAACTGATCAAGGATCTGGAGAAGCAGATGAAGCAATCCGCCAAAGACTTGGAGTTCGAGAAGGCCGCCGCGCTACGCGATCAGGTGGTCGAGCTGCGTCGCACCCTGGCATTAGAAGATGCGATCAACTAATAGGCAGAACCAAATCAATGTCATACGATGAAACCATCGCGGAGGCGCGATATATCGCGCCCTGCAATGCATGCGTTGCACGACACTGTCCAGGCTTTCCATGATCCTTCTATAAGATTGTTATATATCGCCACAATTCTGTCATAGATCGTTCATTGCAGCACGGCCGATCGTGATCAATAATAAGCGTACAGAGGCAACCTAAATTCATCGACCAGCTCTAGTCAAGCTCACCCCGGTATGTTGAGCTGCGGAGGGGGAGGCCCGCAGTGGCAGTTCAAGTTTGGATTGGCGAAAAACCCGAGCACTCGAACGAGCGACGAGCGATCGTGGCACTGGCGAATGGACTAGAGCGCCTTGATGGCCTCTACCTCATTTTGGCCAACTTCAGTGTTGGCGGGCGTGCGATCGATCTTGTGATTATTAAACAGGATGCGATCTTTATCATCGAACTCAAGCAAGTCGATGGCAAGGTCTTTGGCGATGTCAACGGGCCGTGGTTTGTCGAGAGCACCAACGGCCTGCGCAAGCGCCTCAATCCTGGGCGCAAAAATCCCTACAATCAGGTCATCTCCTACTACTATAGCCTGATAAACTTTCTCAACGAAAAGCGCGGCGAATTCCTTTCGGCCAATAAATCCTCTGCAGTCGACTTTCGCACCTGCAAGCGGGTGGTCGTGATTGCGCCGACCATCCAAGAAGGCTCGCAGGTCGAGATCGACTGGAAAGTCGAGATGAAGGGCCT
>JACMIM010000815.1 GCA_014381165.1 Roseiflexaceae bacterium | reverse complement strand
TACCAACATGTACGCTTTTATTAGCAGTTTTTTGTGCCGCGGCGCAAAAAACTGCTAATAAAAACAATTCCTTGCCCGCCGCAGGCGAAAAAACCGCTGTAAGCGAAAGTCGTGTTGATACTAGTGTACGCTAATATTCTCGCAAGATCTATGTTGACAGCGGGTTGGACTGCCAAATATCAACCTACGCATAGGCAGGAGAACTTCTACCTAGTTGCCTGTGAATTACATCACGTTATTGACTACTACAGAGGGCGTGTTAAGCTGTTGCACAGGACTTGCAAACGCTATGTAGCGTCTGACAGCGTAGAGCCACACGAACAACCAACGGCGAATGAACGTGTGGAAGCACCAAAGGAGCGGCGACCATGGACACCAGCACGAACATGAGCAACAGTGCGCGATCAAAGGCCAAAGCATCAGGGCTTCCAGATATCATTGGACTGGGCGGCGCAGTCGCTGGCCTTGGGGCTGGCCTGGTTATGGCCGCACTTGCCGCCGTCATCGCGGGCGCACGCGGTGTCGATATTTGGCTGGAGGCCAAGCAGATCGCCGCACCACTGTTTCCCGGCTTCGACCCAAGTGTTTCTGGCTTTGTGGCCGGGCCGATCATTGTTGGGACACTGATTCATTTGCTGCTATCCATGGTGTTCGGCGCGACATTTAGCATTGTAAAGCGGCGCATTCTCAAGCTGCCATCAGATATGGGTGTACCAGTGCTGGCCGGCCTGATATATGGCTTCGCGCTGTGGCTGCTGGCCTTCTTTATCGTGCTGCCGCTGATAAACCCGGCGCTGCTCGACATGTACCAGCCGGCGTTTATCGGCCAGCACCTGGTGTATGGCGTGTTACTCGGCCTGTTCTACGCAATGCTGCGCCCGCTGCCCTACAGCGAGAATGCCCAGAAGCGGTTATTCATTCGCTCCGCTGAACGCGAGTAACCACGCCGCGCTCAACGAACGATCGCGGCTGAAGCAGGGCTACGGCAACACGTAGCCCTGCTTTTTTGCGCACTTACATTCTTTCTGCGTCTGCGCCACTGATCATGGTGTATAGTTGCGCTTCACGCGGGAACTTGGGGCACAGCCCTCAAGAAAAATCTCCCTGCCACGCCATACATTTGATAAGGCTGCTGTATTTTTATCAGAGGAGCATGAGCATGAAGGTGATCGTAACTGGCGGCAGTGGCCGCGCTGGCACATTTGCCGTGCGCGAGCTGGACAAGGCCGGCCACACGGTGGTCAATCTCGACACGCAGCGCCCGCCCGAGGGACTGCCAGGCAGCTTCATACAGCTCGACCTTACCGACGCTGGCGAGGTCTATGATGCGTTCGCCCAAACCAAGCCCGAGGGCGTGTGCCACCTGGCGGCCAACCCTTCGCCAGAAGGCTTTCCGCGCCAGCAGACCTTCGCCAATAATGTCATGAGTACCTACAATCTGATGCAGGCGGCGGGTGACAGCGGCGTGCGCCGCCTGATCTATGCCAGCAGCGAGATGGCGACCGGCTGGCTGACCACCGACGCGCTGCCGCCACAGTTCCCTTTCGATGAGCAGCAGCGCGTGGATACGCCAAATGCCTATGCGCTCAGCAAATATATGGGCGAGGTGATCGCCAATTCACTGGTGGCACGTTACCCCGAAATGGCGATCTGTAGCTTACGAATCAATAATGTCATCTTGCCCGATCGCTACGATATTCTGCAACACCGGCGCGATAACTTCCCCGAGGGCGGCGGTAACTTCTGGAGCTACATCGACGCGCGTGATGTTGCGACGGCCTTCCGGGCTGCGCTGGATGGCCAAAGCCAAGGCCACGAGGTCTACTTGATCGCCGCCGCCGACACTTGCCTAGACATTCCAATTCAGGAAGCGGTCGAGCGCATGCGTGGGACACCCGCGCGTTTTGCGCCAGGGCACGGCCCGTTTCAGTCGGTGTTCGACTGTCGCAAGATCGAGCGGGCGTTCGGCTGGAAGGCTGAACAGAGCTGGCGCAACCAACCACCGCTAGCAGCCAGGTAGCAGCTGGATACCAGCAGCGATCTGCGAACCGTCTGTACTTGCGTCAAACAACACTTCTACCATAGCGGTGGGCAGAAACATCGATCCGCTCCTGCACCCTCACCCCTGCCCGCTCCCGGCGGGAGCGGGCAGGGGTGAGGGGCAGCTACGGATCAGCATCTTTGCTCTTTACTATAAATATGCCACTACGACTGCGTGACACGCCGAGATTGCCACAGCGTGCGCGTTGGATGGGCACGCTGCTTTTTTGCGCGCTGGCACTTGCTAGCGGGGCTTTTTGGCAGTGGCAAGCCCGCGCTGCGCAGCACCTTGATGTCGGGTCGGGCAATGACGAGGGCTACTTCGCCGTTGTGCATGACCGCGAGCAGAGCAGCGCCACACCCGACGGCACAATTCGCTGGACGCAGGCACAAACCGAAGCGCGGCTATGGTCGCCGCCGATCGGCAGCACTGCCCAGCTGATCATCGACATCTTTTCGCCCCAGGAACAACAAACGCTGGAGATTCGCAGCGGCCTGGCGCGCGCCACCATGCAGCTCCACTACGGGCTGCACCGCTACGCGGTTGTGCTGCCGGTGGCGTCTGGCGCCGATCTCGAATTGGTGTTTGCGACCACGACCAGCAAATTTGGCGACGACCCGCGTCAGCTTGGTGTCGCGCTCGACCGCATCTCGATTGTGACGCTTGGTGGGCCAACACCATGGTCGCTGCTTGGCGAGCTAGCCCGCCCGCCGCTGCTACCGCTTGCGCTCGGGTTGCTGATGTTCACGCTGGCGCTTGGGGGCGCAGCACGCTGGCTGTCCCTCGCTACAACGCTTGGCGTTGCCCTGCTGCTTGCGGTCTGCGCGATCTGGCAGCCCATGGTTCAGCTCCAGCTGGCACTGGCCTGCGCCGTTGCAGTCGCAATACTCGCCCTCACAGCTATCGCATTCCGCCTGCTTCCGCGCACCTGTCTGCCCCGCACCGATCAGTCTGCACGCCGATGGATTTTCGTTGCGTGGGCGGTTGCCATTGCCGCAGCATATACGCCGGTCGTCAGCAGCGATGGGATTGGCTACTATGTGTATCTTCGGTCGCTCGTGATCGATGGCGACCTACAGTTTGCCAACGACTACGCCATCCCATCGTTTCTGCGCGCCCCAGTCATCGGCTCGATCACCCCGACTGGCTATGAGGAGAACCCGTTCGCGGTTGGCTCGGCGATCCTCTGGAGTCCGCTGTTTCTGATCGCCCACGGTCTCATACTGGTCGGGCGCAGCTTTGGCCTGCCGTGGGCAGCCGATGGCGCGGGTACGCCATATGTTGCCATAACGCTGCTCGGCAGCGCGCTGGCCGGCTTGGCGACGATGCTGATTTGCTACCGGATTTGCCGACGCTTTGTTGGCGCACCGGCAGCGGCGCTAGCGGCGATCACGCTGCTGACTGGTACGAATCTGCTGTACTACGCGGCGCGCGACCCGAGCTTCAGCCACGCTTTTGCGGCGGCGGCGGTCGCACTTTTTGTGCTGCTGTGGCTGCGGCTGGACGCGGCACCAAGCGGGCGCGGCTGGGCTGCGCTTGGTATCGCCGCTGGCCTGGTGGCACTGATCTACTGGGTCGGCGCGTTTGTGCTGCTGCTGCCAGCCTGCACGGCGGCGCGCGAACTCGTGTTCGCACTACGGCAGCAAGGGACGGCCCGCTGGCGGCAGCTGCGCGCGCTTGGGGCTGGCACACTGGGCGCGGCTGCGCTGGCGCTGTTGGTGTTCAGCCCCCAGCTGCTGGCGTGGTTTATTCTGTTTGGCAGCCCGCTGACGGTGCCGCAGGGATCGGGGTTTATCAGCCCACGCTTTTTTCACGGCCTGGATGTGCTGTTCTCACCACTGCATGGCCTGCTGCCCTGGACGCCGGCGATGTTGGTGGGAATGGCTGGCATTGCGCTGCTGGCGCGGCACGGCCGCTGGCAGTTCGCGTGCCTGACCACCTGCATGCTGATCTACTTGTGCTACAACGCCTCAATTCCAGATTGGCACGGCAGCGGCGCATTTGGCATGCGGCGGCTCAGCCTGCTTGCGCCCTGGATCGCCCTTGGGCTTGCCCTGCTGTATGATTGGCTGCGGCGCTGGGGGGCGTTGTTGCCGCTTGGCCTGGCAGCGCTGACGAGCGCCTGGATGCTACTGGTTGTTGTTCGCTACGATTTGTATCTGCTCGATCACGCGCCGTACAGTCTCATGGAGCTGCCGACGCTGGTGTTCTATCTAGGGCGCACGAGCTTGCCGCTTGAAGGTATCGTAGCTTGGTTGAGCAGCGGCTATCTCTGGAACCGCCTAGTGTACTCCAGTACGGCAGGAATAATCGAGCTGGCGGCGGTGCTTGTGCTGGCCGCGCTTGGCAGCTGGGCGCTCCTGCGGCAGGCCGGTTGAAACCCGCTGCTGCTATGCCAACACGCGCTTCAGCGCGTTGAACTGCACCAACGCGCTTCAGCGCGTTTTGACGTAACAGACACTGGATTCATCCGGTGGCCGTGGTGGCGGCGTAGAACCTTACGCCGCAGGCCCTATCGGCACAGCGCTTGCTTGCAATGGTATACTAGCCTGGGGAAACACGAAGAAAGTGTGGAACGTATGGCTTCACTTAGCAACCACGAGATCGCACAGATTTTTCACAATATCGCACTCTCGCTTGAAATCTCAGGTGAAAGCCGTTACCGCTTTCAGGCCTACAGCCGCGCCGCCGACGCGATCAACGCGCTGCCGGCCTCGCTGGCCAGCTACCGCGAGCGCGGCGAACTCGAAGCGGTGCCCGGTGTGGGCAAAACGCTGGCCGACAAGATCGAGGAACTGCTTGATACTGGCCAGCTCGCCTTCTATGAAAAACTGAAAAAAGCGGTGCCGCCCGGCGTGCTGGAGCTGCTGAAGGTGCCAAACATCGGCCCGCGCACAGCTGGCCGGCTCTACAAGGATCTCGGCATCGACAGCCTGGCCGCGCTCAAACAGGCCGCCGAAGATGGCCGGCTGGTGGGAGTCAAGGGCTTTGGCGCAAAAGCGATCGCTGGCATCAGCGAGGGCATTTCCGCCGCCGAGCACGCCGACACACGCACACTGCTGAACGAGGCGCTGGCTGCCGCCGAACTGCTGATCGATTCACTACGGGCCGCCGTGCCGCTGCACGAGATCACCTACGCTGGTAGCCTGCGCCGCGCCCGCGAAACCAGCGGCGACATCGACCTGCTGGCCGCCGCCGATGATACCGCCGCCGTGGTGCGCGCCTTTGTTGGCCTGCCGCTGGTGGCGCACGTCGAATCCGCTGGCGATGAAAAGGCCACAATTTTTTTACACAATGGCCTCCAGGCCGATCTGTATGTGCTGCCGCCGTCGATTTGGGGTTCGGCGCTGCAACACTTCACCGGTAGCCGCGCGCATAGTATTCGCTTCCGTGAGCTGGCGTTGGAGCGTGGCCTGAGTTTCAGCGAGCATGGCTTTAAGCGCGTCGATACCGGCGAAATTGTGGGCTGCGCCAGCGAGCAGGATGTCTACGCCAAGGTCGGCTTGCCCTGGATTCCGCCAGAACTGCGCGAGGGCGCGGGCGAGTTCGAGGCCGCACAAGCAGGCCACCTGCCAACCCTGGTCGAGCTAGGACATATCCGCAGCGACCTGCACATGCACAGCACCTGGAGCGACGGCGCGGCCAGCATCCGCACCATGGCCGAGGCGGCACGGGCGCGCGGCTACCGCTACATGGCGCTCACCGATCATAGCGCCTACCTGGGCATTACCAACGGGCTGGATGCCGCCCGAATCCAACAGCAGGCCGCCGAGGTGCAGGCGCTGAACCAGGAATATGCTGCAGCCGGGATTGATTTTATCATCCTGCGCGGCATCGAGTGCGATATCACACCGGACGGCACGCTGGCCCTGCCCGACGAGGTATTGGCCGAACTCGATCTTGTGATCGCCTCGCCGCACGTCAAGCTGCGCCAGGAACCGGCGCTGGCAACCGAACGAATTCTCAAAGCGATTGCGAACCCGCATGTCGATATCATCGGCCATCCGACCGGGCGGCTGATCGGCAATCGGGCCGGCTCTGAACTCGACATCGACGCGATCGCGCGCGCCGCAGCTGCGACCGGCACGCTGCTAGAAGTGAATAGCGGCCCCGACCGGCTCGACCTGATGGCGACCAGCGTGCGGCGCGTACTTGAGCTGG
>JACMIM010000814.1 GCA_014381165.1 Roseiflexaceae bacterium | reverse complement strand
CCAGCGCCACATCCTGCGGTTCGACGGCGTGGACTCGGCCTTCGAGCTTTATCTCAACGGCCGCTATGTCGGTTTCTCCAAAGGCAGCCGCATGGCCGCCGAATTTGATGTGACTGAGTTCATTGGTACCGGCGAAAACCTGCTGGCCGTGCGCGTGTACCAATGGAGCGATGGCAGCTATCTGGAAGACCAGGATATGTGGTGGCTGTCGGGGATCTTTCGCGACGTGACGCTCCTGGCCGAGCCGTCGGTCAGCCTCTGGGATCTATCGGTGGACCCTGGCCTGCACGATGATTGGCATGACGCAACCCTGCGTGTGCGCGCAACCGTGATGCGCGCGCCCGGCGCGCAGGGATCATTTCGGCTAGCCCTCCAATTACTTGACGCGCATGGCGCAGTGGTGCCCGGCGTCGCGGTCAATGCCGATGTCGCGGTCACTCCCTCTGCGCTGGCGAACGTCGCGCTTGCTGCCGAGGTTCGGGCGCCGCAGCAGTGGTCAGCCGACGATCCATATCTCTATACGCTGCTCGTAACACTTTACAATGCGCGCAACGAGGTTGTTGCGGTCGTGCCACAACGTGTGGGCTTCCGCCGCGTGGTGATCGACGGCACGCAGCTGATCGTCAACGGCACGGCGATCAAGCTGCGCGGTGTCAATCGGCATGAGCATCACCCCGATCTGGGCCGCGCCGTACCGCGCGCGAGCATGCTTGAAGATGTGCGGTTGATGAAGCAGCATAATATCAACACCGTGCGCACCAGCCACTACCCGCCGCACCCGCACTTTCTTGACCTGTGTGACACCTACGGGCTGTATGTGATTGATGAGGCCGACCTGGAATGCCACGGATTGGCCTATGCAGAGCAGCCGTTTTTTCTGAATGCCGATCCTGCCTGGCGCGCCGCATTCGTGGATCGAATGGAGCGCATGGTTGAGCGCGATAAAAATCACGCCTGTGTGATCATGTGGTCGCTGGGCAACGAGTCGGGCTTTGGCAGCAACCACGAGGCGATGGCCGCCTGGGTGCGCGAGCATCACCCAGGCTTCCTGATCCACTACGAGGGCGACCGCTTTGGCAAGGTCAGCGATGTGATCAGCCAGATGTACACGCACCTCGTTGATGTGATCGGGTTCGGCCAGGGCGAAGCTGCGGTGGGCACGCCCACATCGTGGTCCGAGCAGGTGCCGCTCGAAGCGTACGCCCATAAGCCATTCTTTCTGTGCGAATATGCCCACGCGATGGGTAACGGCCCTGGTGGCCTGTTGGAATACTGGGATGCCTTCTGGCGCTACGACCGACTCCTGGGCGGCTGTGTCTGGGAATGGCTTGACCATGGTATTCGTACCACGACGCCGGACGGACGTGCTTATTTCGCCTATGGCGGCGACTTTGGCGATCAGCCGAACGACGATAACTTCGTCTGCGATGGACTGCTGTTCCCCGACCGCACACCATCGCCGGGCCTACTCGAATACAAGAAAATATTGGAGCCAGTGCGCGTTGAGGTGATCAAGGTTGCTGATGGAGTCGCACAGCTCCGAGTACACAATCGCTATGACTTCCTGAGTCTGAATCATCTACAGCTCTCGTGGCAGCTGACTGAGGATGGTACTGGTATCGGCGCGGGCCAGATCGCCTTGCCTGATACTGCGCCTGGCGCAGCTGCGGAGATCGAGATTCCCTGGAGTGTGGTAGCGCCTGTGCCTGGCGCGAGCTACCATCTGACGTTGCGCTTCACGCTGGCGCAGGCCACCCGATGGGCCGAGGTGGGACACGAAGTCGCATTCGCGCAGGTTGAGCTGGGCGTGCTTGCGCTCGCATTGGCACCCCAAACGCAGCACGGCAGCGCGCCGCTGGTGGCGAGTGAGGAAGGGTCGCGCTTGGCTATCCGGGGCGGCGAAGTAGAAATCATCTTCGATCTGGCGCGCGGCGTGATTGATCGATGGAGCGTTGCCGATCATGTGCTCTGCACGGCCGGCCCGCGCCTGACGATCTGGCGCGCGGTGATCGATAACGAGGCGCGCGGTGGCGGCGAGCGGATCGTGAAGGACTGGCACGCACACTTCCTGCACATGGCGCAGCACCGGCTCGACCGGTTTGCCTGGGAGCAAATCAGCGATACGACAGTACGCGTGACAGTGCATACATGCCTTGCGCCGCCGGTCTACGAGGCAGCAATCGATTGTGTGTACCAGTACACGATCTTCGGCAGTGGAGAGATTGCGCTAGATCTCCACGGCACGCCACGCGGGAACTGGCCAGGGGTTCTGCCGCGCATTGGGCTGGAGCTGACCTTGCCGGGTGCGCTCGATCGTGTGGTATGGCTGGGGCACGGCCCAGGCGAAAGTTATGCCGACAGCAAACAAGCCGCCCGCTTTGGTCTGTGGCAGGCGACGGTAGACGACCTTTTCACGCCATACGTACGGCCGCAGGAAAACGGCAACCATACTGATACGCGTTGGGTCGCACTGCACGACGAGCGCGGCGTTGGGCTGATGGTCGTCGCCTATCCGACGCTCGATTTCAGCGCCCACCGCTTTACGACCGCCGACTTGGATCAGGCACGGCACACCTACGATCTGACGCCGCACCCAACGATCACACTACATGTGGACTATCGTCAGAACGGACTCGGATCGGCCAGCTGCGGCCCAGGCGTGTTGCCAATCTA
This sequence comes from Roseiflexaceae bacterium, assembly GCA_014381165.1. Lineage (GTDB taxonomy): Bacteria > Chloroflexota > Chloroflexia > Chloroflexales > Roseiflexaceae > JACMIM01. The sequence goes on along the minus strand of JACMIM010000814.1, from coordinate 749 downwards.
TCAGCTGCACGCCGAGGCATTTGATTTCCGCGTGTCTTTCCGGCCACTGGTGCTGGGGGGAGCCCGTCCACAGGAGCTGGGTCGCCAAACGCTCGGCGTGCCGCCACATACGTAAGTGGGCATCGAGCCATAAAGAAATCGGGTGTCTTTCCATACGACGATGCGACCGAGGAACTGCCAAGCCGCTCCTTTTGTGTTGCTCGCTCGGCATCACGCTTCATAATGTGCGGTATTGAACGTGTGAAGGAGCATGAAGGGGCAGACATCATGGCATAAAATGTAGCCAACAGGAATGCCGCGCTTCCCATCGGTACGGATTTTGCTTCATAACGCTTGCCGTAACGTTTAGCAGACGCACCAGCACTATCATGACACGCGATGGCTTATGAGTTTCGACCATCATAATTAGCACTTGCGGTCGTGGCGTCTTCAAGTGTTTTTCGGCATCGTAGCCGCCTAATGGTTTTGACAATCAAAGTCAGTAACGAGATCGCCAAAGTCGTCTTGTAGAAGGGTTGCAGCGCTTACTATTGGCGGTTTTGATTATCAAATTTCATAAAACGTTACTGGAATTTTCATTTCGATTGCAAGGCTAATTAAATAAGGATGGCGTGTGTCAAATCTAAAGATCTTGCTCCTCGGCTCTCCACGTATCGAGCGCGACAATGCGCAGATCGACGTGGATACGCGCAAGGCGATTGCGTTGCTCGCGTATCTGATCATGACCGGGCAGCGCCACAGCCGCGATG
>JACMIM010000813.1 GCA_014381165.1 Roseiflexaceae bacterium | reverse complement strand
CCGGCCTGAAACAGAAGGTGGGTAACTACCCCGGCGTCACCGTCGAACGCAAGGTCGGCACCGCCTACACGCAGCCACGGCCTGAATATCGCGCTCGATTTCCTGCCCGGTGCGCTGCCGTTCGACTCGCTAGTGGCCGCGCCGCTCGACCCGCAACTGGCCTCGGCAATTGTCTGGCTCGACGCCCTCACAACGAATGTTGATCGCACGGCCCGCAACACCAACATGCTGCTGTGGCATCGCCAGCTCTGGCTGATCGACCACGGCGCGGCGCTGTATGTGCATTATTCCTGGGCCAACTGGCAGGAGCGTATCACCACGCCCTTCGCGCAGATCAAAGACCATGTGCTGTTGCCGCAGGCTAGCGCACTGCAAGAGGTCGATGCGGCACTGGCGGCGCGGCTCACGCCTGAGCTGATCGAGCGTATTCTGGAGCTGATTCCTGAAGATTGGCTGGCCGCCGACCACACCTGGAGTAGTGCTGGCGATGCCCGCGCGGCCTACCGCACCTACCTGCTTGGTCGGCTGGCCGCCCCGCGCCGGTTTGTGGAGGAGGCCATCCGTGCCCGAACGCTGGCCATTTGACTATGCGGTTGTCCGTGTGGTGCCGCGCATCGAGCGCGGCGAGTATCTGAACGCGGGCGTAATTCTGTACTGCCGCAGTCGTCGCTTTTTGGCCGCGCGCATCCAGCTCGATCTGGCCCGCCTGCACGCCCTGGCCCCCGCCTGCGATGGCGCGGACGTGCTGGCCCACCTGAATGTCATTCCGCTGATCTGCCGTGGTGGGCGCGGCACAGGCCCGATCGGTGCGTTGCCCCAACCCGACCGCTGGCATTGGCTGGTCGCGCCCCGCAGCACGGTCATTCAGCCCGCCCCCACCCACGGCGGCCTGAGCGCCGACCCGGCGATGGATTTGGAGCGGCTGGCCGCACGCTACCTGCAAGAATAACCAAGACACGCGGAGGGGTGGAGTTCAAACCCACCCCTCCGCGTGGTTTAGTCGCCGCTCGATTTCTTGAGCGCGTCCGGCTTGTGTGCGGCCTCGGCCCCGGTTTTGTCGCTCTCGACCAGATACTCGGGGTTGTCCTTTGACGCGGCGACGTGATGGCCCTTGATGTCGGTCGGGCTGGTCAGCTTCTTTTTAACCGTGCCATGTGTGGTGCCTTGCGATGTCTCCCACTCGACCTTGTCGCCCTTTTTGAACTCGTTCGCCATTGCTTACCTTCCAGGCGGGCACGGCCCGCGTTACAACGCTATTAGGACTTACGCAGTTGGCGGTTCCTGCCTGCGGCAGCGTGGAAGATATATCTTTTTTGTTTCGGTTTTCGGCGCTTTGCGCCAAAAACCGAAACAATTGTGAGTTGTTTCCTTGCCCGCCGCAGGCGAAATGAAAGCGCTTGGGTAACTGCGTAACTCCTACAATTATCAGTTATTTCTTGTTCGCCGCAGGCGTAATAGAAGCCTTTGGGTCAACTGAGTAACTCCTAAATCTGCAGCCTGCAATTGAATTCTAGCGCGAATCGACGCGCGGGCGCAGCCAGTACATGCCGGCGTTACGCGGGTTGGCCACGTTCTCCACGCGCAGGGTGATCGTGCCGCCGCTGCCCGCGAACGGCGCGAGGTCGACGTCGATCGGCAGCAGGTTACTGTCGACGCTTTTTTCCTGCTCAAAGATAATCTCACCATTGTAACTGACCCGCACGGTCACGCTGGCATCGCGCGCATCGCGCGGAAAGGCCACATCGGCCAGAAAGCGCTGGCCTGTGCCGATCTGTGTGACCGCGTAGGCTGCCTCGACAAAGCCGCCGGTGCCACTGAGCGGTTGGGTATACAGCGGGCGGATCGCTGGACGGTTGTTTTCCAGCAGCCCCAGGTTCACGATCTCGCCGAAGCCGCCGTTCTCGGCACCCTGATCGGGCTGGCCAAACTCAATCTCGCCAGCTGGGTTGCTCCAGGTCGCCTCGCTGGCCGCGTCGATCAGGTTGATTGCGGCGGCGGCGGGCGGCGGAGTGGCAGGCACCGGCGTTGCGACGGGTGGGATTGGCGTTGCGACGGGTGGGATTGGCGTTGCGACGGGTGGGATTGGCGTTGCGATGGGTGGGATTGGCGTTGCGATGGGTGGCTCCGGTGTCGCGCTGGGCGGCTCCGGTGTCGCGATAGGTGGCTCCGGTATCGCGCTGGGTGGCTCCGGTGTCGCGCTGGGTGGCACTGGTGTTGCCACAACAATCTGAATCACTCTGCGGTCGGTCAGGCCGCCACTATTGCGCGCGATAATCTCGACCGAAGTGGTCTGTTCGCCAAGCACATACTGCTGCTGGCCCTGTGCTGCCACATTGCCAAAAACATTGATTTCCACACTCTCAGCGCCTTCCACATTCCAAGTGATTATGGTGGCCTGCCCTGGTTGCAACGTGCTTGGATCGGCGGCAAATGCTCTAACTACCGGTGCGCCCGGCGCAGCGGTGGGGGTGCTCGACGGCAGCTCAGTAGGCGCGGCAGTCGGCAATTCTGTTGGCGCGGTGGTCGCGGTCGCGGTGCCGCCCACCGCAGCGCCGCCGCTATTTTGGTTGGTCAGAAAAAAGATTAGGAGTGGTACCGCCAGCAGGCCGAGCAGGGCCAGCGGCAGCGCGGCTGACAGCGCGGCCTCCTGAATGAACTGGGCGTTGGCTGTCGTTGGCCGCCCATCGCCGGCCTGCGCGCTGACGCGAAAGGGTGTGGCCTCCTCGCCGCCGAACAGCTTGCCCGGCCCTGCTACCATCAGTCCCACGGTCGCCGCTTGGCCGGGGTCGAGCGTCAGGCTTTCCTCGGTGAAACCATAGCGCAGCTGTTGTGCATCGTCATCCGCGTTCAGCAGAAACGTTTCGGCCTGGTTGCCATCATTGCGCAGCGTGACCTGGTAGCTCGCGTCGCGCTTGGCAGCGGCGCGGCGCGGTGTGATGCTCACGCTGCTGGCCGCGAATGGCAGCACCGACCAGCGCCCGCGCGCCGTGGCCGATTCGCCGGGGCTGGCACTCGACCGCGCCCGCACGATCACTGGATAGTCGCCAGCCAAGCTTTCGGCCTCGCGGGGCACGCCGATCGTCAGCGACACCGGAACGCGCCCGCCCACTGGCACCTGAATGGCCTGCTGTGGCACGCCCACCCACATACCCGGCGCACCCTCGACCGAGATCGTCACGCTATCGGGCACACTAGCGTTGTTGATTACGCTCAGGTTCATGGTTTCACGCTGGCCCGGTGCAACCGTGATCTGCTCCTGGTCGATCAGCAGCGCCAGTTTCGCGCCGTCAACCGGCTGGTTGATTGTGGTCGTCGCGGCCACTGGGATGCCGCCCGCCGTGCCTGCGGTGTTGAGTAGCCCTTGTAACAATGGATCGCCAGCAGCGGGTGGCACTGCCAGGCCGGCGGGCGGATTCAGGCGCAGGCTGAACGGCCCGACCTGGGCGCGCTGGCCAAAGCCCCACGGCACCGGCACGCTTGGCGGCAGGCGCACTCCATCGAGTTGGGTGCCATTGGCCGAACCCAGGTCGGTGATTGTCGCCGTGCGACCGTTCCAATCTACGCGCGCGTGATGCCGCGAAACCTGCTCGTTATCCAACGGCAGCGTGTTCTCTGGTGCCCGCCCGACCGTCACGCCGATGCCAGACACGTCGGCGGCGCGAATCTGGTTGCCCTGGCCGTCGAGCAGTTGCACCTGCGGCAGATTCGGCACCATCACGGTCGGCTGAAGCGCGGGGTCGGCAGATATGCGCTGGGTCGGTTGGAGCGCGGGGTCGGCGAGCGGCGGCACGATCATTGGCGGAATGAGCTGGGTGGCCGATTGCGCCGCAACCTGGTTGGGCAGGTCGGCCAGCAGCACCGTCTGCCCTGGCGAGGTCGCGCGCACGATGGTTGTCAGCGCTTCTGCCAGCTCGGCGGCGCTGGTAAAGCGCTGCTCTGGCCGCTTGGCCAGGCAGCGCAGAATGATTTGTTCCAGTTCGACGGGCAGCTGCGCCCGCACCATGCGCGGCGGCACTGGCTGTGCGCGGCCATGCTTCTCGGCGGCGTCCTCGGCGGTCTTGACCGCAAATGGCACATAGCCGGTGCTGACTTCATACAGCACCACGCCAAGCGCATAGATATCGCTTGCCGGCACGATCGTGCGGCCCAGCGCCTGCTCCGGTGAGCTGTAGGCCAATGTGACGATCGACGTGCCCTCAGTTGCTTCCAGCAGGCCGAAATCGCTTACACGCGCGCGCGGGCCGGCGGGAGTGCCTGCGCGGCGCTGAAGCAGGATGTTCTCCGGCTTCACATGGCCGTGGACAAAGCCAAGCAAGTGCGCAGCATGCAGACCCTCGGCGGCCTGGCGCACGAACTCGAGCACCTGCGACATTTCCAGGGGAGCGGCCTGACGCAGCCGCTGCTGCAAAAAGCTGCGCAGCGATCCATCCTCGGCTAGCTCCGTGGCGATAAACGCTAGACCGTTCTGCTCGCCAAAATCCTCGATATCGGCGATATGCTGGCTGCGCAGGCCGGCGGTGCGCTGCATGGCCGCGTTAAAGCGGCGCGAAAAGTCCGGCGTGCGGGTCAGCCGTTCGGCCAACACCTTGACCGCCGCCGTGCGGTTCAGCCGCACCTGCCGGGCACGGTAGACTCGGCCATTCGGCCCACTGCCGATCAGCGACTCTATCGCATAGCTTCCAAGCGTCTGGCCGATCGGATCAGACATAATGCTCCCTCGCAGCAGAATCCAGAAGTCGAAATGGAATGTGTTGTTTGTAGTGTAGCGTAGGCGTCAAATCGTGTGGTGCGTGCGGGGTGCGTGGGCTGGAAGCCCGCTCTTATCATCCAAAACGCGCTGAAGCGCGTTGCAGCAGTTCAAGACACAGCTGAACAGGAGCGAATGGTGATGAGAACCAGGCCCAATAGCCCGGCGCTTCAGCGCCGGGTTGGGTGCGTGTGGTCGGCGGGGGGCGTCTCCTACACAGCCAGTGTGAAATTTCGCAGCTCATAGCCTTCGGCCAGCTTCGTGCGGCGCACCGAGGGCGGGCTCACGATCCGCAGTGTCTCGATCGCCAGCAGCTTACGCAGAAAGATGTCGGTTTCTTGCAAGGCGATGTACGCGCCAGGGCAGCGGTGGTGGCCGTCGCCAAAGCTCATAACGGCAGCATCGGCGCGTGGGTCGGCCAGCTCGCGGCCTGGGCAGATCGCCTCGGGTTCAGCGCCGACCAGCCGTACATCGGCGTTCGCACTGTACACATCGACGGCGATCCGTTCGCCCGTCTTGATTGTAATCGTTTGGCCGTCCTGCTCCAGCGTGATATCCTCGGTCGCACGGCGGTGGATGACACCGATCACCGGCTCGATTCGCAGAATCTCGGCCAGAATTGCGCGGCGCTCGTCGTCACCCGCCACCAGAAAGCGCTGGCGCAACGCGGGCTGTTCCAACATATGCCAGGCCGCAATGGCAATATACTCGCGCGTCGTGACCATGCCCGCCGCGCCGTAGGTGATGCACTCGGTCAGAATGCTCATACCGTTATAGCCACGCCCGATCAGGTGCGAGATCACGTCTTCACCAGGTGTACGTCGGCGTGCTCCGATCGCCGGCTGTACGTCAACCAGGTAGAACCAGAAAAGCTGGCTCTGGCTGCGCAGGGACTGCGCGATTGCCTGCGGTGAGCGCCCTTCGAGGCGGTTATCGTTTTTGAAAAAGGCGTTCAAGCGGCGTTCCATCCCCGGCATACGGCTGTTGGTCAGCCCCACCACCTGCGCAACCACCGCGACGGCCAATTGCATGCTGAGCGTGCTAAGATCGGCCTGACCCTCACGCCGCAACCCGGCGATCACTTGATCGGCCTGCGATTCCATCAGTGCGGTGTAATGTTCGCTGGTGAACTTGGGCGTGAAAAAGCGGGCAGTCTGGCGGCGCTGTTCGTGGTGCGGCTGGCCCTCCTGAAACAGAATGGGGCGTTTGATGCTGATCGGCAGCACATCCATCATTTCGGCGCGAAAGCCGCTCTGGCGAGTCTGCTCGCCGCGCAGAACCGCGCGCGCCTCGGCGTAGCCGTGGATATGCCACACGCCGTCTGCGCTGCGCTCGATCGGCGCTGGCGTAGCAGCGACATGCTGTGTTTTGCGTTGGGTGTGATGAACGGGGCAGCGGTTCTGTTCGGTCTGGGGTTCGTTGGCAATCATCAGGGTGAAACTCCGATTTATGGGTAACCGCGTCTGGTCGCGTTTCTTGCATGATACCACGCTAACGCCAAGGTCATTCAATGCGACGCATTGCAGAACACGATCTATCGCGTTGCGCTTCGCGCGTTCGTGACTCACATAAGATTGCTAGTTAGGAGTTACGCAGTTGCCCAAGAGTTTTCATTTCGCCTGCGGCGACCAAGGAAATGCCCCATAATTGTTTCGCTTTTTGGTGCAAAGCACCAAAAAGCGAAACAAAAAAGATAGATATTCCATGCTGCCGCAGGCT
>JACMIM010000812.1 GCA_014381165.1 Roseiflexaceae bacterium | reverse complement strand
GGGGTGTGGTATTTTCTTGCGCTGGCGCATGTTCTCGTAGGCTAGAAGCCCACTGTTAGGAGCCAAAACACGCTCAAGCGCGTTGAACGCGCTTGAGCGTGTTTTGCATTTGTAACAGCGGGCTTCTAGCCCGCCAGCAGGAACAGCCGCGCAAAACCATACGCCGCACCCGACCAGGCCTGCCCATCTACGGCGTCGGCGTCAGTCCTGGCGTGACCTCGGCAGGGGGGGTGGCCGAGGGCAGCGGTGTGGCTGTAGGCGTGGGCGGAGTGGTCGGCGTGAGCGTCGGCGTGTTGGTTGGTAGGGGCGTACTGGTTGGCAGCGGCGTGCTGGTTGGCAGCGGCGTAGGCGAGGCAAACACCAGCAGTGCGCTGTTCGCAAGGTTTGGGGCCAGCGTGGGGTTGAAGGCGTTGACCACGCCGATAATGCCGCCGCCGATCAGCAGTGCCAGCACCACCGCCGCAAGCGACACCACCCAACGCGGCAGATGGCGCGGCGCTGGACGCCCGCCCAGGTCGCGCGGCGGCTCGATCGGCGCGCTGAAGTGCAAACGGCGATACTCATCCAGCGCCCGTTGCGGGTCGACGCCCACATAGCTGGCGTAGCGCTTGAGCACATCCTCGGCAAACGCGCCGCGCGGCAGCAGCGCAAACTTCTCTTCTTCGATCGCTTGGATGTAGTGCATGCGCAGCTTGCTATCCAGCTCGGCCTGCACCAGCGTGATTCGGCGGCGCTGGCGGGCCGAGCGCAGGCGCTGGCCGAGCGGCAGCCCTTCCAACTCCGCCGCGCTCAATTCAACTGTGGCACGCTCTTGCTCGCTGAGCAGGCGCTGCTCCTCACCAAAGGTGATAAACACCGGCTCTTCCTCGCGCGAACGGCGCGGGCGATTCTCGCCCAGCAGATCCGAGCCAGTTAGGATTGAACTCGTGTGCGGGGCCGCGTCCGGGCGCGGCGCAATCACCAGGGCTGGCTCGTCAACTTGGGCAGGCGCGATTAGCTGAGGTGGCTCTGGCGTCCAAAGACCAGGGCCAGCCCGCAGGTGAACCCGCAAACGCGCCAGCAGTTCGCCGCTGCGGTAGGGCCGCGGCAGGTAGTCAACCGCACCCGCCTCCAGGCCGCGCACGACATCTTCTTCTAGCCCGCGATCGCTGATCGCAATCACAGGCATAAGTTGGGCCAGCGCCGTGATCAATTGCCAGCCAGCCTCATTGCCAGAAACAGGATCCACAAAGGCCAGATCGAACTGTTGCTCGCTGCCAAGCAGCTCGGCTTCCTCGATGCTGGTGGTGCGCGCAACTGCGTAGCCGGCCTCGCTTAACTGATCGCTCAGGTGATTCAGCAGCGCGGCATCTTCATTCACAACAAGAATAGTAGCCAAGATCGGGATCGCTCCGTATTCATACATACCCACCGCAGATGTGACGTAAAGCTTCGCATGACGTAAAGCTTCGCGTGAGGTACGCCCTTACCACGCAAAACGCGCTGAAGCGCGTTGAACCGCAGGAACGCGCTTCAGCGCGTTTTGCGTATCAGCCGCCGGGTTCATCCGGTGGCCGTGGTGGTGGCACAAACGTGTACGCCATACCAACCACCGCAGGCTGAAACGCAGGAACGCGCTTCAGCGCGTTTTGGCGTATCAGACGCCGGATTCATCCGGTGGCCGTGGTGGTGGCGCAAACGTGTACACCGCAGCACGCTTTGACACGTTCTACGCGGCACGCTATTATAACATGGCCTTTTGGCAACGACAAAGGAGCGCGTATGGCAACACGAGTCATCTGCTACGGGCTAGGCCCGATTGGCCAGGGCATTGCGCGCCTTGCGCTTTCCCGCCCCAGCATTACAGTAGTTGGTGCGGTCGATCTCGACCCCGCCAAAGTCGGGCGCGATCTCGGCGAGGTGCTTGGCGGCCCACCGCTTGGCGTTCTGGTCAGCGAGCGGATCAGTGCGCTTGCCACTGCCAATGCCGATGTCGTGCTCCACGCGACCGGCTCGGCGCTCGCCCGCGTGAGCGGCCAGCTCACCGAAATCATGGCGCTCGGCGCAGATATCGTCTCGACCTGCGAGGAGTTGTCCTACCCGTGGACAACGCAGCCGCAGCTCGCAGCTGAACTGGATACCGCCGCCCGCCGCGCCGGCGTGACTATTCTGGGCACCGGCGTTAATCCCGGCTACGCCATGGACGCGCTCCCGCTGATGCTGACCGCGCCCTGCGCCTCGGTCGAAGCTGTGCGGGTGCTGCGCATTGTCGACGCCGCCCGCCGCCGTGGGCCGCTGCAAAAGAAGGTCGGCGCAGGCCTTTCGCCCGCAGCGTTTGCCGCTCAGGTCGCGGCCGGTACAGTGCGCCACGTCGGCCTGCCCGAATCGCTACACATGTTGGCGACCTCGCTTGGCTGGCAACTCGACCGCACGGACGATCAGATCGAGGCGATCATCGCCGAGCGCGAGATTGTCACCGAATTCGCCCATGTGCTGCCTGGCCAAGTGGCCGGCGTGCGACAGATCGCCAGCGGCCTGCGTGCGGGCAAAGAGCTGCTGCGCCTTGAACTACGCATGTACGTCGGCGCTCCTAACCCGCAGGACACGATCGAAATCGATGGCAACCCGCCGATCAAACTGACGATCGAAGGCGGCCTCCATGGTGATATCGCGACCGCCGCGATGGTGATCAACGCGGTGGCTAGCGTCGCCCACGCCGTGCCTGGCCTAGCCAGCATGGCCGACGCGCCGCTTGTGCATTATTGGTAGCAAGGGTAGGGGCGGGTTTGAAACCCGCCCCTACCCCTATCTTGGAACTCCGCCGCTACCCCTATCTTTGTGGCAGCGATAGATGCGCTAGGTCTACGTATTGACCACTGGCAGGCTCAGTCGGAAGCCAGGCAATCCGCCGGGGCTGTAATACTTCGAGACCAGCACAACATTGGGGAACTGGCCGGTGGCAAAGATGTCGAGAATCTTGCCCGGCAGCAGCTGCACACCGGAGATCGTCACCAGCGTGGTCTGGTTGTTGGTGGCGAAGACTTCCAGGTCATACGTGCCTGCTGCGATCTCGATGTCGGCGCTGATGTTTGGGAAGCTCAAGCTGGAGATCAGCACTGGCCCACCCTTGACCCGCACGCCCACTGATGGCGTGCCCGGCGAGAAGTGATAGACCCGTACCCGCGACGTGCCGGATGTCGGCGTCGAAAAATCCTCGACCGAAATCTTCGCCTCGACCGGCGTGGTCGACGAACCCGTCGGGGCAATCGCCGTGATCGTGTAGAATTGGCCCACCTTCAGCACTTGCGTATCGTCGATAATTGCGCTGCTCAGCGGCTGGCCGGTCACTGTCACGCGGAAACGATACTGGCCCGCTGGCAGCGTCAGGTAGTCACTGACCGTGAAGAAGGGCACGTTGGTCAGCACTTTGTTATCACCAACATACACATCGACCGAAGGCGCGCTCGGCGCAGCGTGAATGATGCGCACCTTGGCCGTCGCGTCGGTCACAACTGTCTCGATGCGGAATGCCTCATCGCCTGGCGAGCCGCCCGGCGAGCCAGTGGCAAGCTTACCAACCGCGAACAAGTCATACAGCTTGCCGGCCTCAAATTGAACATTAGTCAGGGTTGACACAATGGTCGTTGGTGCGGCGGCGACAAATACCTCCAAAGTATATGTACCTGCAAGCGCATCCACCGCCGAACTCGCAGCGGGGTACGTCACGCTAGACGCGAGTGTCGCCCCTGACACAATCCGAACGCCGACCGGCGGCGCACCAGGCGAGAAGTGATACACCCGCACACGAGCGTTGTTCGCTGCCGGCGCAATCGGCTCATCGGTGATCACACTAGCACTAATCGGCGTTCCTGTGCCAGCAGCTAGTTCGCCAACCGCAGCAACCGTATACGATGTATCCGGTAGCAGCGTGATGCTGGTCGAGATCACCGACGACGAGACTGGCGTGCCGGCGGCGGCCACCTGCACCAGTACGGTGCCCGAGGGTACGTACAGATACTCACTGGCCGTGAAGAACGGCACACCTGCCAGCTTCTTGACACCATTCAGATACACATCGACCGGCGGCGCATCTGGTGATGCATGGGCGATCCGAACACGGGCGCTGGCGCTGGGGTTAACGGTAATCGAGGAATTGGCCGACGTAGCGGAGACAGAAAGGAAGCTGAAAAGTAGTGCAAGCACGCCCAAAATACCGAGCATTCGTAGCTTCAAGGTTCCCCTCCTAATACATTCAAGGACAACCCACAGCGCGGCAGAAGTGCTGGCCCGCAACACTGCGGCTTGTTACACTGTGCAACGCGCTTTAGGTGTACCACGCATTGCGCAACAATACCTTACGTATGGCTGCATACGGCCATTGTAACAGAAAACCGCTAGCAGGCTATCAGCTTTCTACAAACGCCTAAAGGCTGCTTACCCACTGTAGTACAACGCTGCCACCACACAAAAGCGGTACAATACTATCATGACGAACACGACCAAGTTACCAGAACTATCGTTGCCCAACCAACTGAAGGAGCAGCTTGCGCAAGGCCACCCATGGGTGTATCGCAATCACACGCCCAGCGTGCGCCTTCCCGCAGGAGCCTGGGTTAAACTACGCTGTGGCGGCTGGAGTGGTTACGGCCTATGGGATTCCGAGGGGCCGATTGCGGTGCGTGTCTTTGGCCAGCAGCAGCCAGACGCGGCGCTTGTTCGCGAGCGGGTGCGCCAAGCCTGGGATCTGCGCGCCCCCTTGCGCGCCGGCACTACCACAGCGTACCGCTGGCTGTTCGGCGAGGGCGACAGTCTGCCAGGCATCACTGTGGATATCTATGGCGAATATGCCGTAGTGGCGACCTACATGAACGGTACCGCCGAGCTGCTCGAATGGCTTATTCCAGCGCTCAGGGCCACCGCGCCACTGCGCGGCATCGTGCTGCGCCACCGGCCCGGCGGCGATGGTGCGGTCGGGCGCGAGGCCGACGAAGAGGCCGACGAGGTAAGGACTGATCGCCCCGCCGCCCCGCCGCCGCCCATTCGC
>JACMIM010000811.1 GCA_014381165.1 Roseiflexaceae bacterium | reverse complement strand
CCGCCGTCGGATATTGGCGACCGTCCTCGGGTGCCTGATGGTGTCGCCCGCACCCGACAACCCTGTGTCACTATCGCTACTTTTTTGTCGCGCCTGTCGCGGAGTCCGTTGCCAGAGATCGGAGGTTTCATGCTGATAGTGTCAATTGCGAGGGGTAGATGGCCGCGCCGCTATTTGCCGATCTGCGACGCGTCGAGAACGTCGTTGCCACACGGCCGCCGGTTCACCTCGATCACATCTTGGAGCCGTTGTGTGCCGCATGCATGTGGCGCGAACTGCTCTGCGCACGCGGCCAGCCGAGCTACACAATGCTGGCGTGATATGAAGCTTCCTCTGGTCACCTGATACGGTCATCGCCGTACTGCTCCACTGTTGCTGGCCAACAGCTACGGACGCAGTAGTCGACCAGGAGGTGTCGTCGCACAAGCCGAACCATCTCGTTGCCGGTTGCAACGCGGTGTTGGGTTGCGTCCAACGGGTGCGGCTACGAAACTTCCCTCTGATACAAATAGGCTTGAAACCAAACTCTAGACAAGACCAAATCGAAGCTAACCTCTGGAGGAGGCCGAACCGTGGTCGTCTTCTGGCGATATTCAAAGGTGACTGGTTGGGCAAAGGTTGTGATCGTCGCGCCCTGCGCCGTTGTCGCGGTCAGGTCAAGAACACGCAGTTTGATACCAGTAAGCTCAGAAGTTGCAGAAACAGACTGTGCTTATCTGAGGCCAGTGCTGCGTTGGCTTTGACCGCTGACGTCTGAAGCTTTGGCAGCGCAGCCTCCGTTGTGGGTGGTAGGATACTACAAAGCATAGCAAGGATTAGCAGCGCAGCCAGCGGGCGTTCCAGCGAGATTGGACGCAGCATAGTGTCGGCCTCAGATACGCAAACGGCGTTCAGCCTAGGTGATAAATTTAAGGTCTGTGGGGATGCCTATCGGATTATGGCATATAGTACAGATGATTGTCGAGTAGTAATCCCACGATTTTGAATGACAGTCTTGTTATCAGGGTCAAGCAAGGGTGGGCAAGAGAGCGAGCGTAAAAGCGGCCCTCTATTGCTTGATGCCCGTCCGCTGCCAAAAGCGACGAGGTTACCAGCCACTTCAGCGAGAGTGGCGCGCCCGCAGAGCAAGCACAGTGCAACGATTCGTTTCGTTGCGGCAGTTGAGGTTATAGCCAGAGAGACAGGTTGCACAGTAGCTGAAATTGGTGGTCAAAACGCCTGTGACAATGGAACAAATGCGCTACTGCAAAATATCACCACAACTACTGCAAAGAAAAACTACAAGTCACACCCTCGTGCGGGGCGGGCTTCCGCGCCTAGGGGCTTTGGTACGTTACCACGGCGGCGCGAGGGGGGGAAACTCCGTTCGCGCCGCCGTGGCAACTGTGCCGTCTGTCCTACGCCCTGCTCGGCTAGCGGTCAAGCAGTGGTAGAAACGTGGTCACGGAATTCGGGCCTTGCGCGACCTCGGTGATAACGAATGCGTGCGTTACATCAGCTGCTGGATTGAACGCCGCATCGCCAGCTTGTGAGGCCGTGACCGTGCATGTGCTGGCCGCATCAAGTACGAGCGTGTCGCCCGCCACGCCACACGCGCCGCTGGCACTGAAGTTGACCGGCAAGCCCGAGGAGGCGCTGGCAGCTAGTTCAAACGCGCCTGCGCTCAATGCGCGATTAGGCAGCGCGGCAAAGCTGATCGTTTGCGCCTGCTTGGCGGGGTCGCCAACCACAAAGCTGCGGCTGACCTTTTGCGCTGGGTTCCATTCGTCGTTGCCGCCTTGCAGTGCGGTGATCGTGCAATTACCCTCGATACCTTCCAGCGTGACTTCGGCTTGCACAAGCGCACACACACCACTGGCTGCGAATGTGACCGGCAGCCCCGAGGAGGCGCTGGCCGCGAGCGTGAACGGTCCGTCGCTCTTGAGCTTGTCCGCTAGCGGGGCAAAGCTGATCGTTTGCGCTTTCGTGATTAGGAATGCTGTGCTTTCCGCAACGCCTGCCGGGTCGACATTATCGACGTTGATTTTCGCGCCGCCCGCTGCGGCAAGATCACTTGCCGCAATGCTGGCCTCAAGCCGCGTGTCGCTGACAAACACCGTTGGGCGTGGCTCGCCGTTCCATTGCACGACCGCGTTCGGGCTGAACTTGCTGCCGTTGACTGTCAGCGTGAAGCTCGCGCTGCCCGCCGTAGCGCTTTCGGGGCTGAGCGTGCTAATCACGGGCTTGTTGTCGATCACAAGCGGCGCAATAACCGTGAACTTCAAGCCAGCAGGCGCGAAATCCCCTGACTCAGTGGCCCCGATCGCGGCTATCGTCGGCTGCTGGAGCTTATCGGCAGGCACCACGGCTTGCAGCTTGTTCGCGTTCACAAATGTTGTCGCCAGTGGCTGATAATTCCATGTAGCCACAGTGGTGGCAGAAAACCCGCTGCCTGTGATGTCGATCAGTAGATCGGACTTCGGCCCCGTCACAACCAGGTTTGGGCTGAGCTTGGTGACGGTCGGCTGTACCCGCTCGACTGCGCCAATATCGCAGCGTGCTTTGGTATCGCCATTGCCATCAAATGGGCGCGGGCGGCTGCGCTGGTCGAGGTTGCCGCAGTTAGCTGGTGCGATCGCGCCATTGTCGACCAGCGGGCTGTCGGTCAGCGGGAGAAACGTTTTGGTGGGGCCGCCGTTGCTTGTGAATGTGCCAAGCTTGGGGTCGAGCGGCTCCTGAAGCGTGCCGTGCTTGTCGGTTGCTGGCAGCAAGTCGGGTTTTGGCCCATACGCAAGCGTGCAAATACCCTGGTTGCCGAGTGTGCCAAACAGGTTATAGCCAAGCGATGTAATCGTCCCTGCGCAGTCGGGCGCTATATCGCCTACATGTGTTTGATAGGCGCGGTTATTCGTGTTATCCGCCACAATGCTGTTGATCAGCGTGAGTTGGCCGCTGTTCGAGAACCCGCCAGCATATCCTTCACTCAGTTCGATTTGCGCACCTTTGCTGCTGTTGGCTTCGTTGCCCACAATCGTGACATTGCGTAGCGTTGCCGTCGCGCCGGCGTTGTTGAGCAGCGCGCCGCCGTTATACTTGGTTCGGTTGCCAGTCAATGTGCTTTGCTCGATCGTCAGCGTGCCAGCGTTGACAATGCCACCGCCGCGATTCTCTGTTAGTTTCCGCCCTATACTGCACCAGTAGTTTTCGCCAAAGCCGCACCACTCCTTTTCACCCAAACTGCACCACCTGAACCATTTTGAGCAATTTTAGCTATCCTTCCGTTCAAGATTTCATTTTGAGCGGGAGGACGTATGGCAGGCAGGAGCATTCAGCTTATGGATCTTCGCAACCTTCTTCTTCATCTGCGCGACAACCCATCCGACCGTGCCGTCGCGCTCGATACCGGCATCAATCGCCGCACCGTAGGGCGCTATCGCCGCTGGGCGACTGACGAACAGTTGTTGACCGACCCGCTTCCTTCGCTTGAGCACCTCCAATCACGCCGTTCTGCATCCTTGCCTGCTGCCACCCCGCCGCAAAACGTCTCT
>JACMIM010000810.1 GCA_014381165.1 Roseiflexaceae bacterium | reverse complement strand
ACGTGGCTTCAATAATAAATGGGCGGTCAAGTACCAGACGCTCAATGTTGGTGATCTGACCGAGTGGCCCGAGAACGAGACTGTATCGGTGGAGACACTGATAGCGACACGAACGATCAAAAAGAACGCGCCGCTAAAAGTACTTGGTGACGGCGAGATTACTACAAAGCTGACAGTGGAGGCGCACAAGTTTAGCGCTGGTGCTCGCCAGAAGATCGAAGCCGCTGGTGGTATCTGCGTTGATCTACCGTGGGCTCCTGTGCCGCGCAGCCGCAGCCGTGGCCCGAACATGGCAATGGTTAATGGCAATAAGGGCGTTCGGCGCAAGGCGAAGCCGGCTTAAGGCCTGAGGAGAGCGGCAGGAGGTAGCAAGTAATTATGAAGGGCTGCTTCGCTAGCCCTTCACCCCTCGCCTCTGTGTCCCGCCCTGCATACCAAGACGAGGAGTTTTTTCCATGTTACAGTCGCTCCGACGTGCTATTGTGCTTCCTGATCTACGCCAGCGGATTCTGTTTACGCTGGCGATGTTGCTGATATTCCGGTTTATTGCGCATATTCCTGTTCCTAATATTAACCCGGGCGCACTTGGGGCGCTGCGCGATGCGTTAGCGGGTAATCAGCTTGCGCAGTTGCTGAATTTATTTGCCGGCGGTGCGCTTCAGCAACTCTCGGTCGCGTCTATGGGCGTGTACCCATACATTACTGCGCAGATCATCATACAGTTACTAACGCCCTTGGTGCCTGCATTGGAGCAGATGCAGAAAGAGGGCGAGCAGGGACGCCAGCGCATTAACCGGATCATGTTCTGGCTGGCGGTGCCGCTGGCCTATCTGCAGGCTTTCGGTCAGACCCGTACCTTGGAAATTGCTACCACCACCACATCACTGTTTCGCTCGCCCTTCGATCTGGTCAATAACTTCTTGCCAACTTTTACGGTTCTGACCTGTATGGTAGCTGGCACGATGTTGTTAATCTGGCTGGGTGAGCAAATCCAGGAGCGTGGTATCGGCAATGGCATCTCGATGATTATTTTTGCTGGTATTGTATCAGGCTTGCCAGGCGTAATTTACCAAGCGATTAGCACAGCTCAAGTTGGTGCAGAGCAGGTCATCGGCATCATCGTCTTTGTGCTGATCGCATTGCTGACCATTGTAGGCATTGTGCTGGTGAACGAAGGCCAACGGCGGGTGCAAGTGCAATACGCCAAGCGCGTGCGTGGCAATCGCGTGTATGGCGGCCAAGCTAGCCACATCCCACTCAAGGTCAACATGGCTGGCATGATCCCGCTGATATTTGCGCAGAGCATCATCATCTTCCCAGGCACGCTGGCCTCATATGCCTGCCCCGAGCAAGTGGCTGCTCCAGGGTCGGGGTTGTTGAAGCAGGCGGCATGCGGCACCTACCAGCTATTTAGTCCACAATCGAATACTGGCGGCTCGCCGATTTATTCGATTCTATTGTTCTTATTAGTTGTTGGCTTCAGCTACTTTTACACGATGGTGATCTTCCAGCAGCAGAACATTCCTGATTCCCTCCAGAAAAACGGTGGTTTTATTCCTGGCATTCGGCCAGGAAAGAAAACTGAAGAATACTTGAGCAAAGTGGTCTACCGGATTACGCTGGTTGGTGCGTTGTTCCTGGGGCTCATTGCGGTGTTGCCGTTTATTACTCAGGCGGTCACTGGCGTGCAGATTGGTCTGGGTGCGACCTCACTGCTGATTGTGGTGGGTGTTGCGATCGATACCATGCGGCAGATCGAGGCGCAGCTGGTTATGCGTAACTACGAGGGGTTCATCACGAAGTAGATCGCAGATTGCAGACTGCAGATTGCAGACGAGAAATCTACAATCTGCAGTCTGCGATCCTCCTGGCTTGGTGCTCAACGAAGAGCAGGGAGGCGCAATATGGATTTGATTCTCCTCGGCGCACCGGGGGCTGGCAAAGGCACACAGGCGAAGTTCCTTGAGGAGCGAAGTGGTCTGATGCATATTTCCAGCGGCGATCTGTTCCGCGCAGCGCTTCGGCAGGGCACCGAATTAGGTATGTTGGCGAAGTCCTATATGGATCGCGGCGAACTCGTGCCCGACGAGGTTGTCATCCAAATGATCATCGAGCGAATCAGCCAATCTGATTGTGCGAAGGGCGTGATCTTTGATGGGTTTCCACGCACACGTGAACAAGCGCGAGCGCTCGGTGAAGAGCTTCAGCATCACGACCGAAAAATTGATTACGTACTCTATCTTAGTGTGCCAGATGGTGTGCTGCTAAGGCGCATTGCTGGGCGGCAGACTTGCAAAACCTGCGGAACAACGTACAATATATACTATTTTCCTTCAAAGCGTGCTGATGTGTGTGATGGCTGTAATGGCAAGCTCTATCAGCGTAGCGATGACTCGATGGAAACGGCCCGCCATCGGCTAGATGTCTATTTCAACCAGACTAGGCCACTGATTCAATTCTATCAGGAACACGGCAATCTGATAGAGGTCGACGGTCAGCGAGAGATATCGCTGGTAACCGAGTTAATGCTGAGTTCGATAGGAATGAATGGCAGTAACGGTCAAAAACCGCACTGAACTGGAAAAGATGCGGCGAGCGGGCAGCATTGTGGGTGCGTGTCACCTGATGCTTCGTGAAGCTGTAACCCCTGGAGTGACCACGGGTGAAATCAATCGGCTAGTTCATGAGTATATTGTTAGTGCTGGTGGGCGTCCATCGTTTCTTGGCTACCCAGGGCCAGTGCCGTTTCCAGCATCGACGTGTGTATCAGTCAATGACGAGATTGTCCACGGTATACCTGGTGCACGGGTGCTAAACGATGGCGACATTGTTAGCGTTGATATTGGCGTGATCTGGCAGGGCTTCCATGCCGATTCGGCGTGGTCGTACCCGGTCGGACATCTATCAGCGGAGGTGCAGCGCCTGCTAGATGTCACTGAAGATACACTGTACCACGCGCTTGAGTTCGCAATAGCGGGCAGGCGGCTGAGTGATATCTCACATGCCATCCAAAGCTGTGCCGAGGAAGCCGGCTTTGGGGCGGTGCGCAAATATATTAGTCATGGTATTGGTCGCTCTCTGCATGAAGACCCGCAGATTCTTAACTACGGGTTACCGGGCAGGGGCATGAAACTGTTGCCAGGCATGACGTTTGCGATTGAGCCGATGATAACTCAGTTCAGCTATGCATCTCGCCAGCTGGACGATGGGTGGACGGTGGTGACGCTTGATGGTGGACTGGCAGCGCACTTCGAGCACACTATTGCAATCACAGCCAACGGCGGCCCAGAGATATTGACCCGGCAAGAGTAACAAGGAGAGATATGTCGAAGAAGAAGGATGTAATCGAGATGGAGGGTACGATTCTCGAGCCGCTACCAAACGCAATGTTCAAGGTCAAGCTTGAGAATGGTTTGGAAGTATTGGCGCATATCTCTGGAAAGATGCGCATGCACTACATTCGTATTTTGAAAGGTGATCGAGTAACGGTTGAACTCTCGCCATATGACCTAACTCGTGGTAGAATAACCTTTCGGTATCGCTAGCAGTGATGGTCAGACAATCGGCTGCCTGTCGGAAGTGATGGGTCAGCTTGTTATATGCCTGTAACAGCGTGTACTGTGATTCGCATACTAGTCGGAGGATGATTATGAAAGTACAAGCGTCGGTCAAGCCGCGCTGCGAGTACTGCCGAGTTATCAGGCGGAAGGGCATCCTGCGCGTGATCTGTAGCAGGACGCCAAAGCACAAGCAGCGACAGGGATAGAGGAGGTTAGTTATGGCTCGTATTGCTGGAATTGATGTCCCGCGCAACAAGAAGATCTGCATCTCGATTCGCTATGTGTATGGCCTTGGGCCATCGAATGGTCTTGCAGTTCTGACCAAGGCCAATGTCAACCCGGAAACCCGCACGCGGGATTTGACGGAAGAAGAAGTTACTCGTATTCGCGAGGTTGTCGACCGTGAATACACTGTCGAGGGCGATTTGCGGCGCGAGATTCAGCTGAACATCAAACGGTTGATGGATATTGGCTGCTATCGTGGCCTGCGTCATCGCAAGGGTATGCCCCTGCGTGGCCAGCGCACTCGTACCAACGCCCGCACACGGCGTGGTCGTAAGGGCCAGGCGATCGGTATCAAGAAGAAGCTCAGTAAGTAGTAACAATCACGGCGTCGGCTAGAATTGGGCCACGCCTCGCCCGCCCGAATGCCATGTGGCGCGGGTGACATGTGACAGGAGTTTGTATCAATGGCAAAGCAACCAGCAAAGGGCAGTGCCGCAGCCGGCAAGCGCCAACGCGGCAAGCGCCGCGAAAAGAAAAATGTGCCGCGTGGTCAGGCACATGTACTTAGTACATTCAATAATACAATTGTAACCATAACCGACCCAGCGGGTAATGTTGTGTCTTGGTCGAGCGCCGGCCAAAATGGCTTTAAGGGTTCCCGTAAGTCGACGCCGTATGCCGCCCAAATTACGTCGGAGCAGGCCGCACGCCGCGCGATGGAAAATGGGATGCGCTCGGTTGAAGTATTTGTCAAGGGTCCAGGTGCAGGGCGTGAATCGGCCATTCGCTCGCTGCAGGCTCACGGATTGCAGGTGGTTGCGATCACCGATGTGACGCCGATCCCGCATAATGGCTGCCGCGCACCCAAGCGGCGCCGCGTATAGTCGCAGAGGAGAGTAGATATAATGGCTCGTTATCGAGGACCAGTTGGTAAAGTTAGCCGTCGCCTCGGCATTGGTATTACCGAAAAGGGGCAACGGATTCTGAGCAAGCGCTCATTTCCGCCTGGGCAGCATGGCCCGACCGCGCGGCGTCGGCAGGTTTCGGACTATGGCCTACAGTTACAAGAGAAGCAGAAGGCCCGCTACATGTATGGCATTCTGGAGCGCCAATTCCGCAAAATGTATGAGCAGGCGCAGCGTGTTCCCGGTGAAACCGGCGCAACTCTGTTTGTGTTGCTAGAGCGCCGCCTGGATAATGTGGTGTACCGTCTTGGTCTCGCCGCGACGCGCGCACAGGCCCGACAGTTAGTCAACCACGGCCACGTTGTGGTCAATGGCCGAAAGACTGATATCCCATCGTTCTCGACCAAGGCCGGCGACAAGATTGCTGTACGGGCCGAGTCGAAGAGCCGCGCCTACTTCAAGAATTTGGTTGATGGTGGCGAGCTGAAGTCGCGCCGCGCGCCGGACTGGCTGCGCTTCGACTCAAATATGCTTGAGGGCGAGGTTGTGACGTTGCCACGTCGTGAGGACGCTGAGCTTGGCATCAACGAGGCGCTGATCGTCGAGTTCTATAGCCGCTAATTTGGGATTGCAGCTTGCAGATTGCAGATAACTCCGGCAAGCTGCAAGCTGCAATCTGTAATACATAAGGAGGCGATCTGTGCTAGATATCGCCACGCCCAAGATTGAGGTCGTGCAGGCGGCAGAGAACTACGGGCGTTTTAAAATCGAACCGCTTGACCCTGGTTATGGCCACACGCTCGGCAATGCGCTGCGGCGGGTACTGCTTTCGTCGATTCCTGGCTCGGCGATCACCAAAATCAAAATTGATGGTGTATACCATGAATTCTCTACCATCACGGGTGTCCGCGAGGACGTGACCGAGATTGTGCTGAATACTAAAGGTATCCGCCTACGTTCATATGCGGAGCGTCCAGTCAAGGTGCTGTTAACCAAGCATGGTTCTGGCGTGGTGCGAGCGAGCGACATCGACACGCCCAGTAATGTCGAACTCGTTAATCCGAATCACTACATCTGCACACTTGATGCTGACGACGCGACGATTGAGATTGAGATGACCGTTGAGCGCGGCCATGGCTACCTGCCCGCCGACCAGCGCGATGCGCTGCCAATCGGTGAGATTCCAGTAGATGCAATCTTCACGCCGGTACCCAAGGTCAACTATGTAGTGGAGAACACTCGGGTTGGTCAAGCGACCGACCACGACCGGCTGGTCTTGGAAATTTGGACGGACGGCACGATCAAACCCGGCGATGCGTTGAGCCACGCCGCTCAGGTACTTGTGCAGTACAGCCAGACCATTGCCGATTTCAATCGCACGTCGATCGAGCAGGAGCCGCTGGCCGAGGTGAAGGGGCTAGCGATTCCGGCGGACATCTATGACACGCCGATCGAGGAACTCGACCTCTCGACCCGTACTTACAACTGCCTGAAGCGCGCCGATATTACGAAGGTGGGCCAGGTGCTTGAGATGGACGAGAAGGCGTTGCTCAGTGTGCGCAACCTTGGCCAGAAGTCGATGGAAGAAATTCGCGACAAACTAGTCGAGCGGAATTACCTACAGCCGAACAGCGGCCACGCGCTGAACAACACGATCAACGCGGCTGCATAAGTGATGATAACTGCACCCAGGGCTGTGATACAGCAGGCCTGCGTTGCACGGTGAGGATTGAATACAATGCGACACGGAAAACCGAGGCTTATGCCGGGAACATCGGCAGAGCATCGCGCGTCGCTCGTCCGCAATCAGGTGATTGCGATGATCGAGCACGGCAAGATTCAGACGACGCTAGCAAAGGCCAAAGCCGTTCAGCCATACCTTGAACGGATCATCACGCTTGGGCGGGTTGATACACCGCATAACCGGCGTATGGCGCTCTCGAAGCTCCATAGCAAAGACGCCATGCGTAAGCTGTTCGCGCTTGCGCCGACTCAGTTCGCAACCCGCTCCAGTGGCTATAGCCGAATCACCAAGCTCGGCCCGCGCAAGGGCGATGGTGCGGCGATGGCGCAGCTCGAACTGCTTTCGTAGGTTTGCGGATTGTACCTTGTGGATTGCAGATGAAAGGGCCAAGTAATCTGCAATCCGCACGCCCTCGTCTGCAACTATTATGAAGAACGTCGCCTTTCGGATCGAATATGATGGCACTGACTTTTCTGGCTCGCAGTGGCAAAACAACGGTCGCTCGGTGCAGGGAGCCATAGAAGCCGCATGGGAGCAGTTGACACAGGAGCGTCAACGGGTTACTATGTCGGGCCGAACCGATGCAGGGGTTCACGCGCGCGGCCAAGTGGCGAATGTTCGTACAGCAACTGAGTTGCCGTTCGCGACAATCCGTCGCGGGCTGAACGCTCATCTGCCAGAAGACGCCGCAGTTTTGGAAGTGTGGGAGGCCGATTCCGAGTTTCATGCTCGCCATAGCGCGATTCGGCGTGACTACCGGTATCTGGTCGACAACAGTTTGACTGCATCGCCGCTGCTGCGCAACCATGTGGTGCATGTGCCAAAGCCACTTGACGTTGTGGCTATGCAAGCGGCGCTCATGCATTTGATTGGTCGGCACGACTTTGCGGCACTGACTGTTGCGGCGGTTGAAGGCTCAACTGTTCGTACTTGCTACCTAGCACAGTGCGAGGCCATCGAGATACTTGGCCGCCCGCTCCTTGCAATTGATGTTGCGGCAAATGCGTTTTTGCAACACATGGTTCGCAACATCGCCGGTACGGTGCTACAGGTTGGTGAGGGCCGTATGGAACCGGATGCCATCCCGACGATACTGGCTAGCCGTGATCGGCGGAAAGCAGGGCGTACCGCACCAGCGCACGGATTGTATTTAATGTCGGTGACTTATCCGCTTGACAGCGGGCGATTAGCGCCGCGAGATGCGCGGGAAGACATTCCTTTATAAGAACGGCCGCAAGATTCGGCCCTACAGCTTTTTTGGAGTACTGGTGATGAAGAGTTACATGCAGAAGACGGCGGAGGTGCAACGCGATTGGTATGTCGTTGACGCAGCAGGCCAAACACTTGGTCGCCTTTCGACCCAAATCGCAACGCTGCTACGTGGCAAGCACAAACCAACATTCACTCCGCATATCGATGGTGGTGATTTTGTGGTTGTCGTCAACGCCGAGAAGGTGCGTGTGACTGGCCGCAAGGATCAGCAGAAAATGTACTATCGCCACTCTGGGTATCCAGGTGGCTTCAAACAGATTCCCTACAAGCGCATGCTGGCCTCGCACCCGGATCGTATCATCCGGTTCGCGGTCAAGGGTATGATACCGAAGACTCGGCTCGGCCGTCAGGTTATGAACAAGCTGAAGGTGTATGCAGGGCCGACCCATCCCCACATTGCCCAAGCGCCGAAAATCTACACCCCGCGCCTACAGGGATAGTTGGCGAATAACGTAAGTTGATAGTTTAATTACGGAGTAACGATGACTGACAAGCGCTATTATCAGGGCACAGGCCGCCGCAAAACTGCGGTGGCGCGTGTGCGCCTCTACCCCGGCAACGGCGATTTCGTGGTGAACGGACGCCCGGTGCAGGACTATTTTGGCAACCACGAGGCACTGCACAAAAAGATGACGCGCGGGTTGGAGCTGACCAGTAACACGGCGAGCTTCAATGTGCTGGTCAAAGTGCGGGGCGGCGGCGTTTCAGGGCAGGCCGGCGCGGTTTCACACGGCATTGCCCGCGCATTGCTTGATCTGGACGCTGAACTGCGGCCTACGCTACGCAAGGCCGGGCTGCTTACCCGCGACCCACGTATGAAAGAGCGCAAGAAGGCTGGTCTCAAGCGCGCCCGCAAGGCTCCACAGTACACGAAGCGCTAGCAGCTTCCTTACTTTCGTGAAGTTAAACTGTAGGCGGCTGTGGGTAGGCGAAGACCGCTTTTTCGAGCCGAAACACACAAAAGCGGGCTGATCGTTAGTTCAGCGCGCGTTTTTGTTTTTAGAACAACAAAAAATCGGCGACATCAACATAATGTGAGACACACAGAAAAATGTAAATT
>JACMIM010000809.1 GCA_014381165.1 Roseiflexaceae bacterium | reverse complement strand
GCGTGCAGATCTGCGAATCCGACCAGGTTGCCTGCTGCATCTAGCGCGACCTGGCCAGAAATATAGATCGTTCGCCCGCCATACGCTTCGACGACATGGCTATAGCCGAAAGGTTGCGGCAGCATTGGCGGGTTGAGAAATCGAGGCGACGACTTCGAATTTGTCATGAGGATATCCCTTTCATAGTATTGTCTGAACATTCCTAGCCGGTTGCCCTGATATGTAGCAGGCCCAGTTCTGCGGCGCGGCGGACTGCCTCGGCGCGCGAGCGGCTGTCGAGAATGGCGAGGGTGTTGGCGACATGCATTTCCACGGTGCGCGGGCTGAGCACCAGGCTGCGCGCAATCTCGGCGTTGGTCTGCCCCTGCGCCACCAACTGGAGAATCTCGCGCTGGCGGCGAGTCAGATCGCCGGAGCGAAAACGACTCGCCGCACCCTGCCCGAGGCGCTCGTCGAGCGGTTCGCCAAGCGCCGCTAACGCTTGGGAGATGCGGGTGGCCAGTGGACGCGCGCCAAGCTTGCGCGCGGTGCGGTATGCGTTTGCGAGATGGGCGACAGCGGCATCACGCTGATTCGCAGCTGCACAAGCGATCCCGGCGCGAAATTCGGTGCCAGCATGACAATACGGGATGCCGAGATCGCGCAACAGATCGAGCGCCTGGTCGAACTGCTGAACAGCCTGCTGAGGGTCGCCGTCGAGCAGGGCGATCTCGCCAAGCGCGTGGGCCAGCGCCGAAAGCGCCTCGGGCTGGCCGGTGGCACTGGCGATCCGCGCCAGCGCATTGGCACACGCGCGCGCGTCAGCATCGGCGTTTGTGATTGTAAAGAAGCTGACCGACCAGCGTAGCGCCGGTACTGCGTAGTGGCAGTCCTCGATCTGCTCCCAGCGGCTGAGGATGCAGCGACAGTGCTCTGCGGCCAGATCATACGCGCCATTGAGATCGTTGAGCAGCGCCAACCCCCAGGCGGCGAGTAGTTCCACTGCCGCCAGCTCGATCTGGTGAGCCAGCGCCGCCGATTCGAGCAAAAGCGGCTGGGCCTGGCGTGGCTGGCCGCGCTGCACGTACAGCGAGCCAAGCATGCAGCTCGCGACGGCGCGGGCGTGGAGTGAGCTATGCTGGGCGGCCAAAACCTCACGGCAAAGCGTCATGGCGCGCTCCCACTCACCCGTTTGGCGCAGCACTGTCGTCAGGCAGGCGACACAGAGTTGGGCGGTGGCGGGGATGGTGTTGGCCTGGCAGAAGTCGAACGCGGTCAGGTAGGTTTCCTTGGCACCGGCATAATCGCCCGCATGCTCCAGGGCGTCGGCTAACCGTTGGTATATTTCTGCAGCCGCACCAGTCAGATTGTGCTCCAACGCGAGCGCCAGCCCGCGTTGCACCAACGCCAGGCCGTCCGGCCCCTGCCCCATACGCGCACGAACACTGCCTTCCACGCCCATAATACGCGCCTGGAGATCTGGTCGCGCGGACTGCGCAGCTTCTTCCATGGCGGTGGACAGCAGTTCCAGCGCGGTGCGGTAACG
>JACMIM010000808.1 GCA_014381165.1 Roseiflexaceae bacterium | reverse complement strand
CGCGCGGCATGGCCACCGCAGTTGCGTGTATTTTGAAAGGAGTGAGCATGGCCTTCTATAACGTTCGATCAGCTGGCCCCCGAACACGCCAGCAGCTGGGGCTGGCCGGAGCGCTGCTTGCCAGCGTGATCCTGAGCCTCTTGCTGCTGCGGGCTGGCCCCTTGATCCCTGCGCCGCCGATCGCTGCCGCGCCCGCGCCGCTGCTGTTCACCGCAAACGCTGGCCAGCTCGATCCAGCCGTCCGCTACAGCGCACGCGGCAATCGCAGCACGCTGCTGCTGACCAGCGACGCGCTGTGGTTCAGCGTGGTCGAGCCGGCGGTAAACGCACTGCCCACACAAATACTCCAAGGTGCCCATATTCGCCAGCAGTTCGTCGGCGCAAACCCGCAGCCGCGTGTCGAGCCACTCAGTGCGCTTGGTACGCGCGTCTCGTTTATCTTTGGCAGCAGCAGCCAGACCGACGTGCCAACCTGGAGCGGCGTGCGCTACGTCGATCTCTACCCGCAGATCGACCTGGAAGTGACTAGCCAAAACGGCCAAATAGTGCAGCGCCTGGTTGCCCGCAAGGGGGCCGACCTCGCGCTGGTCAAGCTCCAGCTCGAAGGTGCCGATGCCATGCGGCTCGACGGCGACGCACTGCGGCTGCAAACGCCAGCTGGCGAGTTTCGCCTGCCGCTGCTTGAACTTGTCGCCGACCGGTCCGTCGCATTACCCCCGGAACTACCAGTGCTTTCTGGCGGCTTGATCAGTGCGCCCTTCCGTGGTTCGTCAGTCGCCGCCGTTAACCAGGCCAACACAGCGGCCACGCCCGCGTTGATCTATGCAGCACGCTTTGGTGGTAGCAACTATGATCGCAGCTATGCCAGCGCGGTCGACGATCAGGGCGCGCTTTACATCTCTGGCGTTACGCTTTCGGCCAACCTGCCGACCACGCCAGGCGCATTCCAGCAGGGCTTTGCCGGCAAGCCCCGTGATGCGTTTGTTGCCAAGCTGAACCCCAGCGGCAGCGCACCGGTGTATATCACCTATATCGGCGGCGCGGGCGACGATCAGGGCCTTGCGCTCGCAATTGGCCCTGATCGATCGGTGTTTCTGACTGGCTTCACCGATTCCCAGAACTTCCCACGCACCGGCACAGTCGGCGACGACGACGACGATGGCTTCCCCCAGCGCGCTGCCCCACGCGACGACGATGACGATGATGACGACAGCACCCCGGTTGGTGCCTTTGTGCTGAAGCTGAATCCTGGCGGTACGCAGTTGGTGTATGCAACGGTTGTTCGGAATGGCCAGGATGATCGTGCCTATGGCATTGCCGTCGACAAGCAGGGCGCGGCCTATATCGTTGGTACGACCAACGGCAGCTTTCCGTTCAGCGCAAATCCAGCCGATGGCCTATGCCTCAACACTGAGGCGTTCGTGGTCAAGCTGAACCCGAGTGGCACGCAGCGCGAGTATGCGACCTGTCTAGGCGGTTCGGGCATCGATCGCGGTGAGGCTATTGCTGTCGACAGCAGCGGCGCGGCCTATGTGGTAGGCGCGACCATCTCCGCCGATTTCCCCACCACCGCAGGCAGCTTCGACCCCATTTACAACGGCGGCGAAGATATCTTTCTGGCCAAGCTTGCGCCGAATGGCAGCGCATTGGTGTATAGCACGTATCTCGGCGGAACCGGCGACGACATCACCTCGCTCGGTAATATTGCGCTCACCGCCACTGGCGAAGTCTTCATTGCCGAGTCTACCCTCTCGCCGGACTTTCCAACCACCAGCACAGCGCTCGACCGCTCGTATAATGGCAGGGAGGATATGGTGGTTGCGGGGTTGAGTGCCGATGGCTCGCAGCTGCTCTACAGCTCATTCCTTGGCGGCAGCAACAATGAACGGCCATACCAGATCGGCCTGCTGCCGAGCGGCGCGATCGCGATCGGCGGCGAAACCAGCTCGCAGGACTTCCCGACCACGGATAACGCCTTTGACCGCAGCTACAATGGTGGTCAGCGGGATATCTTTCTGACCAGCTTCC
This sequence comes from Roseiflexaceae bacterium, assembly GCA_014381165.1. Lineage (GTDB taxonomy): Bacteria > Chloroflexota > Chloroflexia > Chloroflexales > Roseiflexaceae > JACMIM01. The sequence continues at coordinate 973 of JACMIM010000808.1, read as the reverse complement.
GCACCAATGGCGGCCAGATCGACTATAGCACCTACATCGGCGGCAGCCAAGACGAAGCCGGTGGCACACTCTCGGTCGATGGCCAGGGCGATCTGTACCTTACCGGCTACACTGAATCAAGCGATTTTCCGCGCACAGTTGGTGCCTATAACCCGCCGACTCAAGGCGGCGGCGATATCTTTGCCCTGAAATTCCGTTTGCTGGCAGCCAGCGTGCCGACCAACACGCCGACGAACACACCGAGGCCAACCAATACGCCGACTGTCCTACCAGGCCAGCCAATCCCGCCTACCTTCACGCCGACCAGAATACCAACCAACACGCCGATCAGCAGCCCGACCCAAGAGCCAGGCACCACCGTGCAGCCGACTGTCGACGTGCCGGCGACACAGGTGCCGCAGCCCGGCGTGACCCAGGAGCCATCGTTGCCGCTCCCGCCCGCCGCCACGCCCGAGGCTACCTCGACGGTGCCACCAGCGGCACCAGCCCCGCGTGCCGATGGGCCGATCTTCCTGCCAATGGTTACGCGCATCGACCCGCCACTGCTGTGCAGCGACATCGAGGACAATGACACGCCAGCTCAGGCCAAGCCGATCAGCCCGATCGGCGATCCCTGCCAGGCCTCGTTCCGCGACGATCCCGAAGGTGAGGACGATTACTACCAGATCACGGTGAGTGCCGGCCAGCTGCTCCAGATCGACGTGACGCAAATGCCGATCGGGGCCGACTACGATCTCATTCTGTACACCAGCGGCCTCGCGCAGTTGAGCGTCTCAAACCGATCGGGCGTGGCCAGTGAGCGTGTGATCTACACCGCTACGGCCGATGGCAGCCTGCTCATCCGTGTCAACATGGCCCGCGAATCGACCAGCGCCACCAACAACTACACGCTACAGGTGCAGGTGCGCTAAGATATTGATTCGCACTCTCACCCCGCCCTCGCCCACCGGGAAAGGGCGGGGGTGAAGGACTT
>JACMIM010000807.1 GCA_014381165.1 Roseiflexaceae bacterium | reverse complement strand
TTACACAGTTGCCCAAGAGTTTTCATTTCGCCTGCGGCGGGCAAGGAAATAACGAGTAATTATTTCGGTTTTGGTGCTTTGCACCAAAAACAGAAACAAAATAGATAGCTTTTCCATGCTGCCGCAGGCTGAAGTCGCCAACTGCGTAAGTCCTATATTTGTAAACGCACATTAGCGCAAAGCGGGGTTTGGCGCACAGCCCCCGAAAAAATCCCCTCGGCCTTTTACGTCTCTTGTAGGATTGCTATAGCTACATTACCAGTTTGCCGCGCCACTTCGCATAGACTGCGTAATCGACAAAGCTCTCGCGGGCCAGGTAGGCGCTGGTCAGCGGGGCTAGCTGCCGCCGCGTGCTTATCGCATCAGTGACACGCAAAACAAACGCATCAGAGCCAGCCCCGGAGCCATACGAGGTCACAAAGATCGTTTCGCCTGGTTGTGCCACATCTAGTACCGCGCACAGGCCAAGCAGCGCCGCTGCCGAATACGTGTTGCCGATCTTGGGGGCCAGCAGGCCCGTCGCGATCTGCTGCGGCGTGAATCCAAGCTGCTTGGCCGCCATCTGCGGAAAGCGCGTATTCGGCTGGTGGAAAACAGCGTAGGTGTAGTCGGCGGGTGTGCTTCCCAACTCCTGCATCAGCGCCGAGGCCGCGCTACGAATTTGGCTAAAGTAGGCCGGTTCACCGGTGAAGCGGCTGCCATGCACCGGGTACGGCCGGTCAGCGCGGCGAAAGAAATCCGGCGTGTCGCTCACATACGAAAGCGTGGCCTCAACTGTTGCCAGTGCCTCGGCACCAGGGCCGACGAGGAGCGCGGCGGCTCCGGCGGCGGCTGTGTACTCCAGCGCATCACCAGGGCGGCCTTGGGCAGTATCAGCGCCAATCGCCAGCGCATAGGTTGCCATACCACTGCCAACTAGGCCAATCGATGCGGTGAAGGCCTCGGTTCCAGCCTTGCAGGCGAACTCATAATCAGCAGCGCTGATGAATGGGCTAGTTCCGAGCGCCTCGGCCACAACGGTGCCGGAGGGCTTGACCGCGTAGGGATGGCTCTCACTGCCGATCCAGACTGCCGAAAGCGCGCTTGCTGCAATGCCAGCACGAACCAGTGCGTTGCGCCCCGCCTCGACCGACATCGTAATCGTATCCTCGTCGGGGCCTGGTACGCTCTTCGCATCCACTGGCACGCCGCCGTTGTTTCCCGTCCAAACCCTGCCAATCTCAGTGGCGGCAATTCGGTAACGCGGGATGTAAGCACCATAGCCGACGATGCCTACCTGTTGAACTGGCTTCATAAGCAACCTAACTCCGTCAACAGAGAACAGAGAACAGAGAACAGAGAACAAAGAACCGAGAACAAAGAACCGAGAACAGAATTTCGTCATCTTGTCACCTTGTCACCCGGTCACCCGGTCACCCGGTCACCCGGTCACCCGGTCACCCGGTCACCTGGTCACTTCACAACGTTCGTCCGAATCTCCACCAGCAGTGCCTCAGCGCGTGCCGGCTTGATCACCCGCTCCTCGACCATGCGCCGCGCGATCTCGTCGATCTCGCCGACATGCGCGCCAACAGCCATGGCGATCTGGCGAGCGTGCAAGCTCATGTGGCCCTTCTGAATGCCCTCGGTGGCTAGGGCGCGCATGGCTGCGAGATTCGAGGCGAGGCCGGCTGCAACACAAATCTCGGCCAGATCACTGGCGCTCTTGACTTGAAGCAGCTTGAGTGACGACTGGGCGGCAGGATGAACCTTGGTCGCCCCGCCAACGATCCCCACCGCAAGCGGCATCTCGATCGTGCCGACCAGATTGCCATCGGCATCGCGCTCCCAAACCGAAAGCGACGTATAGCGACCATCGCGCGCTGCGTATGCATGCGCGCCCGCCTCGACTGCCCGCCAATCGTTGCCGGTAGCGATCAGCACTGGGTCGATACCATTCAAAATACCTTTGTTATGGGTCGCAGCACGGTAGGGATCGATGGCGGCAAAGGCGTAAGCCCACAGAATGCCCTCGATCACTTCCTCGCCCGAAAGCCCGTCGCGCGCCAGTGCATGGGCCGGCACTACCGCTTTTGCGCGGGAAAGCCGCCGGTCGCTCAGGTTCGAGAGAATGCGCAGGTACGCCCGACCGCCTGAGATCTGCTCCAGCAGCGGAGCAACTGCCTCGGCCATGGAGTTGATCGCATTTGCGCCCATAGCGTCGCGGCAGTCCACAATCAAGTGGACGACCAACATCGGCCCCATTGGGCTTGTTTCAAACAGATGAACCTCGACCTCTTTTGCGCCGCCGCCAAGCGCCACCAGGCTGGTGCTCTGGCGGTTTGCCAGCACCAACAGCTCTTCTTGACGCGCAAGAATGTCGAATCGCGCCCGCTGTGGATCACGAACATGTACCAATTGCACCTGGCCGATCATCAGCGGCTGGGTTGAGCTAGTCGTAAACCCACCACCCTCGCGTACCAATTTAGCTGCGTAGCTGGCACCGGCAACAATCGACGGCTCCTCGACGACCATCGGAACCAGCAGGTCGCGCCCATTGATCTGAAAATTCGTTGCCACGCCAAGCGGCAGGTTAAACGTCCCAACCACATTCTCGATCATCTTGTCCGCACGCTCGACGGAAAGGGCACCATTGCCCCCATGCAGCGACCGCATGTCATCGTCGTTCAGCCCGTCGAACGACTTGACTGCTTGCAGCCGCTCAAACGGGTTGAGCTGGTAGAAACCGCTTATCCGTGAATTATGCGGCGTCATCGTAATCGTACCCTTTCAACAATGTCATCTTCATCTTAAAATCGCTTGTGAAGTAATCTACGAAATCCTATCACAGGCGGTTGCTTCACAATGCCGCAAGATGCTGTCAAAAACTCTCAAACTACTCTAGGACAGCGTCCTAGAGGCTATGCTGCGATCTGCTGCGACTGCTGAACCCTGGTTATATGCGGCCAGCTACAGATTCTACTCGTGCCATGATGGCGATATGTGAAACGGCATATGGCCTACGTTTGTATGCTAAACTCCTAACCATAGTGCCAAACAGTTCATATTCTAGTGTCATCTGGTCATACATAATTAACCCGATTTGGGTATGCTATTGATACATTCAGTCACCCAATCGACCTATGGAAAGTTGACCGTGGAATCGCTACTCAACGCTTACATTCCTGCTGATCGCCAGATCGCCCTGGCAACTGGCAGGGCGCTGCCCGAACATGTGTGCGGCGCGGTGCTGTACATAGACATTTCCGGCTTTACCGCGCTCACCGAAGCCCTCACACACAGCCTGGGCGCCCAGCGTGGCATCGAGGAGCTAGCACGCCAGATCAATCAAGTCTATAGTACTTTGATCGACGAGCTGAACCACTTCGGCGGCAGCGTCATATCCTTTAATGGCGATTCACTGATCTGCTGGTTCAACGCCAGCACGCCCGACCAGATCGATGACACCGCGCTGCGTGCCCTGGCGACCGCCCGCGCCATGCACGCAGTCATGTCGCTGATCGGTGCTGTGGCCCTGCCTAATGGCGAAAACTCACTCCTTGCAATCAAGGCTGCGCTCGCCGCTGGTACCGCCCGGCGCATGGTCATTGGCGACCCGGCCATGCACCTGATCGACACCCTGGCCGGCGATGCACTGGTGCGCGCAGTCGCGGCAGAGTCAGTCGCCCAGCGTGGCGAGATCATCATCGATGGCGCGACCGCCCGGCGGCTGTCCGCCCGCCTGCACATCACCTCCTGGCGCGTGAGCACATCGGATCCCACCTGCGATTACGCAGTTGTCGCGGGCTACAGCGGCAGTGTCGCGCCGCAGCCGTGGCCACAGTTTGTACAGCTAGATCCCGAGCTTGCCCAGCCCTGGCTGCTGCCGGCAATCTACCAGCGCCTCCATGCGGGCCTGAGCGAGTTCACCACCGAGTTGCGCCCGACTGTTGCGCTGTTTAGCCGTTTTGGCGGCATCGATTTCGACCGCGACCCCGCAGCCGCCGCCAAGCTCGACAGCTATGTGCGCTGGGCACAGGCTGTGCTGGCCCGCCACCAGGGCACGCTGGTGCAGGTGACACTTGGCGAAAAAGGCAACTTCTTCTACGCTGCCTTTGGCGCGCCGATATCCTACGAGCGCGATGTGTCCAGTGCATTAGCCGCAGCACTGGCGTTCTGCTCGCCGCCCGCAGAATTTCACCTGCTCGACAAGGTGCAAATTGGTATCACAAGCGGCATGATGCGCTCTGGCGCATATGGCGGGCGGACGCGGCGCACGTATGGTGTGCTTGGCGATGAAGTCAACCTCGCGGCGCGCCTGATGATGCAGGCCAGCCCAGGCCAGGTGTTTGTGACCGAGCGGATTGTCGCGGCCGCCGCAGCAGAGTTCGATTTCGAACAGATCGGCCCGCTGCCGGTCAAGGGCAAGCGCGCTCCTGTCCAGGTCTATGCGCTGCAATCCCGCCGCCTGAACGCGCATGATCACACAAAGCACGGCGGCAGGGATCAACCTGGCAGCTACACGATGATCGGGCGAGAAGACGAGCAGGCGCTGCTGCAAGAACACATGCAGGCGCTCAAGCAGCATGGGCAGGGCGGCGTGATCTGCATCGAGGGCGAACCAGGCATCGGCAAATCGCGCCTGATCGCCGAGTTGCGCACGCAGGCCCGATCGCTTGGCCTGACCTCGTTTATTGGGGCCGCGAGCGCTGCCGAGCACGCAACACTCTATTATGTCTGGCGCGATATTTTCAGCCAAATGCTTGATCTGAATGTGCTGACTGAGCCGACCCAGCGCCGCCACCACCTGTATAATTTGCTAGAGGACGAGCCAGATCTGCTCGCACTCGCACCGCTGCTCAACACGATCATGCTGCTTGAGCTGCCTGATAACGCTACTACTTCACCACTAAACGGCGATGCCCGCGCCGAGCAAACCCGCGAGATGCTGCTGTCATTTCTGCGCTACTCGACCACACGCTCACCAAAAATTGTTATTCTTGAGGATGCTCATTGGCTTGATTCGGCCTCGTGGGCGCTGGCCTTAGAGGTGTGCCAACAGATACCGCGCACCCTCCTTGTGATCTCGACACGACCGATCAGCACGCCCCAGCCCGAGCACTACCGCCGGCTGCTGGACAGCCCGCGCGCCCGCCGCATACCGCTTGCCGCCCTGCCCTTCGACGAATGCCTGGCGCTGGTCTGCCAGTCGCTTGGCGTGCGCGCCATCCCCGAGCCAGTCGCGGCACTGCTGCGCGAAAAGGCCCAGGGCAATCCGTTTTTTAGCGAGGAGCTTGTTCACACGCTGCGCGACGCCGGCTTCCTGCGCATCGCCGATGGCACCTGCGAACTCGCATGTCGGCCTGAGCAACTGCACCAGTTGGCTTTCTCCGATAGTGTTCACGGCGTCATCTCCAGCCGTATCGATCGCCTTGCGCCGCTTGAGCAGCTCACGATCAAAGTCGCCAGCGTGATCGGGCGTAGTTTCGCACTCGATCTGCTGCGCGAAATCTACCCGATCCGGCCAGGGGCTTCGCAGCTTGAGCAGCATCTGTCAATTCTGGAGCAACTCGAACACATGCGCGTGGACACACCCGCCCCCGACCTTTCCTACATATTTCGGCATGTGATTACGCAGGAAGTGGCCTACAACAGCATGCTCTTTGCACAGCGCCGCAGCCTGCATCGCGCGGTGGCGGAGTGGTTCGAGCGCACGCACGCCGATGACCTTGTGCCATACTATCCGCTGCTGGCCCATCACTGGGGCCGCGCCGATGCACGGCAGCAGGCGCTTTTCTACCTTGATCAGGCGCACGATCAGGCCGTGCGCGATGGTGCCACTCAGGAGGCACTTCAGTTTCTCGATCAGGCCCGACAGCTGTTGGCGGCTAACGCTCTCGAACTGTAATACTTTAGGACTTACGCAGTTGCCCAAAAGCTTTCATTACGCCTGCGGCGGGCGTGGAAATGACTCATACTTGTTTCGTTTTGTCGTGCTCTGCACCACAAAACGAAACAAAAAGATAGATGTTCCATGCTGCCGCAGGCTAAAGTCGCCAACTGCGTAAGTCCTAAACGTATAGGATTTACACCGTATTAGCAGGAATATGCTATGCATCGCAGCTTCATTGTC
>JACMIM010000806.1 GCA_014381165.1 Roseiflexaceae bacterium | reverse complement strand
GCCGATCGAGCAGCTCCTCGGGGGCCAGGTCGATCAGCTCGATCTCGTCGGCGCGCTCCAGCACATGGTCGGGGATGGTCTCGCGAATGATCACCCCGGTGATCTGGGCGACCACATCGTTGAGGCTTTCGATATGCTGGACATTGACGGTTGTAAACACGTCGATGCCGGCGTCGAGCAGCTCGATCACATCTTGCCAGCGCTTGGCGTGGCGCGAATCCGGCACATTGCTATGGGCCAACTCGTCGACCAAGATAATCTGCGGGCGGCGGGCAAGCGCGGCATCCAGATCGAACTCACGCAGGGTTACACCGCGATACGCGAACTCGCGGCGGGGCAGGACTTCGAGGCCTTCCAGCAGCGCGCCGGTGTCGGCGCGACCGTGGGTTTCGACCACGCCCGCGATCACGTCGGTACCAGCCAGCAGCTTCTCGCGGGCCTCCGACAGCATGGCGTAGGTTTTGCCGAGACCAGGCGACGCGCCAAAAAAGATTTTTAGCCGCGCACGCTCCTGGGCCTGCTGTTCGGCATACACCCGCGCCAGAAGCGCATCAGGGTCAGGGCGTTGTTCAGGCATAGAAGTGTCTTGTTGTTTTAAGAATGTATATCTCTAGCAATTTTACCAGATTAGGGTTGGCATCCGCCACAACGCTAATAGCTACGTGGCATCACCAGCAGCCCAGCCCTAGTTAGCCACTCCAACCATGAGCAAATGCTCGATCAGCGGCCCAAGTGCCAGCATTGGGATGTAGTTCAGCGCGCTGACCAGCAGGATAGTACCGAGCGTCAGCAAGGCGAACAGCGGCGTGTCGAGCGGCAGCGCGCCGATGCTGGCTGGCTTGCGGCGCTGCTGGGCGAATAGCCCGGCTAGGGCCAGCGCTGGGATCGCCAGGCCAAAGCGCCCAACCATCATCGCCAGTGCCAGCGTGATATTGTAGAACGGATTGTTCGCGCCCAAGCTGGCAAAATTCTGGCCATTGTTGGCAAAGGCGCTGGCGTAAGCGTAGAACACCTCGGTAAAGCCGTGCGGGCCAGGGTTGAAGATCGAGGTATAGGCCACTTGTGGGTCATACAGCGCACCACGGCCCCACGGTGTGGCGATCGCGAGCGCGGACAGCAGCAGCACAGTCAGCGGCGCGATCGTGGTGGCAAGCGCGACCAGCTTGATCTCAGGGACGGTGATTTGCTTGCCCAGATACTCAGGCGTGCGCCCAACCATCAGGCCGCCAATAAACAGTCCGATCAGCGCGACCAGAATTATGCTATAGATACCAGTGCCCAGCCCGCCGAACACCAATTCGCCAAGTAACATATTGACCAGCGCCACCGCGCCGCCGATCGGTGTGTAGCTGGCGTGCATCGAGTTGTACGAGCCAGTTGCGCCATTCGAGGTTGTGATCGCCGCCAGCACCGAGCCGCCGATGCCGAAGCGCGTCTCCTTGCCCTCCATGTTGCCGCCAGAGTGCCCGCCAGGCAGTATATCGACGCCAAGTGCCGCCACGCGCGGGTTGCCAGCCTGCTCGGCCCAATCGCAGATCGCCAACCCAGCGACAAACAACGTCACCATGACGGCCAGTAGCAGCCAGCCATGGCGCTGGTTGCCGACCATCCGCCCAAAGGTGGCGGTCAATCCAGCCGGCAGTACCACAATCGCCAGCAACTCGATCAAATTCGTCAGCGGCGTCGGGTTCTCATACGGGTGCGCAGCATTGACATTGAAGAAGCCGCCGCCGTTGGTACCAAGATTCTTGATCAGCTCTAATGCTGCGACCGGCCCCTGCGGGATGATCTGCTGTGTAACCGCCTGACCTTCGGCGTTCTGGAGCGGCTGGAGCAGCGCCACCGGCTGGTACGGCGAAAAGTTAGCTGGTACGCCCTGCCAAACCAATACCAGCGCGCCGATCAGCGCGATTGGCAGCAGCACCCACAACGTGGCGCGGGTCAGATCGACCCAAAAATTACCAACTGTTCCAGAAACTTGGCGCGCGAGGCCACGAATAAAGGCCATGCCAACCGCCAAACCAGCCGCCCCAGCCAAGAAATTCTGCGCAGCCAGGCCGACCATTTGGCTCCAATAGCTCATGGTCGTTTCGCCGCCATAGGCCTGCCATGTCGTCGTTGTGGCGAAGCTGATCGCCGTGTTCATCGCGAGATCTGGCGCGAGTGGCACTGGCGCAAAGGCGGGATCGGCGGGGTGCAGCCCTGGCTGAAGCCGCAGCAGCGCGTACAGCAGCAGCGTGCCGCCAGCACTGAACAGCACAAACGAAACCGCGTACTGCTGCCAGCTCATCTCCTCGCGCGCATCGACGCCAGCGGCGCGGTAGATCAGCCGCTCGATCGGGCGCAGCAGCGGGTCGAGCAGCGTGCGCTCGGCGGCAAAAACCCTGGCAAGGTATGCGCCTGCCGGCCAGACCAGCGCGATCACAATCGCGAGAAATAGCGCGTACTGCGCGTAACTCCAAACATTCATAAATAACCTTGTCAAACCTTGCACAGCTAAAATAGTTAGGACTTACGCAGTTGGCGACTTCAGCCTGCGGCAGCATGGAACAGCTATCTTTTTTGTT
>JACMIM010000805.1 GCA_014381165.1 Roseiflexaceae bacterium | reverse complement strand
CTGGCCGGCATTTGGCTGGTCGCCCAAAACGGCGAGCGTGGAGCATCGCTGGCTGGCCTACCCCAGGCGCTGCTGGCTGGCCTTGGTTTTGGCCTGTTCTTCATCCTGATCGCCCGATCCAGCGATCCGTCGACGACCTTCTGGCCGCTGGCGGTGGCGCGGGTGGTACCAGCGCCATTTACGCTGGGCGTGTTGTTGCTGCGCCGCCAGCTCCAACCCTTTCCCCGCGCAGTCTTGCCGATCGCGCTGTTGAGTGGCGTACTGGACGTGGCCGGCAACACCTTTTTTCTGCTAGCTAGCCAGGTCGGCCAGCTCGACATTGCCGCCGTGTTGTCCTCGCTCTACCCAGCCTCGACCGTGCTGCTCGCGCGCGGCGTGCTGGGCGAACGCACGACCAGGCTGCAGCTGCTGGGGTTGCTGGCCGTTCTGGGCGCGATCGTGCTGATTGTGCTGGAAGAGGGCTAGCCGAAGCGCACCGTTATGGGCTGGGGAAGGCTCACGCGCCAATGCGCAGTTGAACCGTCGTGCCTTTGCCAATGCCGCTTTCCACCATAAGTTCGCCGCCAGCCAGACGCGCCCGTTCGTGCAGGCTGTGCAGGCCGAAGCCAGCGCGCGGCGCGGCGGGGTCGAAACCTTGGCCGTCGTCGTGGATTGTTAGGCGGAAGCTTTCGCCTGCGGTGGTTGTTTCGACGGCGACGCAAGTGGCTTGGGCGTGTTTCTCGGCGTTGTGCAGCGCCTCCTGAACAATTCGCGACACCTGGCTGGCCGCGTCGCCGTCGAACTGCGGCAGCGGGCCGCTGTGCGTGTACCTGGTTGGCACGCCACTGCTGGCCTGGAACTGGGCGCATTGCGCCGCCAGAGCCGCGCTCAACTCACCGCTCTCGGTCAGTGGCGCGGCCAAAGTCCACACGCTGCGCCGCACATCGTCGAGCGTGGCCCGGCTGAGTTCGGCGGCGCGCTGGAGCCGGGTGCGCGCTCGTTCGGGATCGCGGTCGAAGGCGCGCTGGGCCGCCTCGATCTGCATGCTGGTCGCCGTCAGCCCCTGGGCGATCGTATCGTGTAGCTCGCGGGCCAGCCGATTACGCTCGGTCAGCGTGGCGGTCAGGTTGGCCTGCTGATAGAGCTGGGCCAGCTCGGCGGCAAGCGCATCGGCGCGAGCGCGAGCGGCAGCCTGCTTGATCGACAGATCTACGAACGCATACATAAAGCTGAACAGTGCCATGTATGCAGCCACTGGCACAACTATGATGGCTGGATCGCGCCAGCCGTGGAGCCATTGGCCCAGGGCGAGCAGGCCAAGATACAGCGTGCCAAGCGTGAGAACTGGGCGCACCGCGCCGTTGTAGAGCAGTGCGAGATGAACGAATGGCACCGTGAAGACAATCGGCTGAATAAACGCATCGCCGCTAAGCGCCTGGAGCGCGAGGCAAAGCAGCCCGCCAAGCGTAACGAAGACCAAACGCTGGTTGCATAATGCCTGCACTGAACGAAATGGCAGGCCTGGAGCGCTGATCAGCGCCAAGTAGGCCAGCGCCACCAGGAGATACGCGGCGATGCGCGCCGCTGACCAGCCAGTCGACATTCCCTCCGCCAGCGGCACTCCGCAGCCGATCAGTCCGGCTAGCACACCCGAAAGCAGCGGCATGACGCCGATTGTCGCAGGGTTCTTGTATGCCGCGTCTGGTGTTACTTCTGTCATACCTTCATCATACTCGAACTCAATAAAAATAGGAGTTACGCAGTTGCCTCAGGGATTTCATGTCGCCTGCGGCGGGCAAGCAAATAACGAGTAATTGTTTCGGTTTTTGGCGCTTTGCGCCAAAAACCGAAACAAAAAATACCTCTTCCATGCTACCGCAGGCACGAACCGCCAACTGCGTAAGTCCTAAACAATTAATTGTTTCGTTGTTTGGTGTAAAGCACCAAACAACGAAACAAAAAAGATAGCTTTTTCGTGCTGCCGCAGGCGGAAGTCGCCAACTGCGTAAGTCCTAAAAAGCAGGTGAGGAACTTTTGGGGCTGCATTCCAACCGCGTTTTGTGATGCTAGACGCTGCGCGCCGCGGCGGTCGTCGGCTGCGCTGCGGAAATGCCGCGCAGCGTATACCACGCAGTTGCCGCATAGCAGAGCGTAACCGCCAAGGCCGATACTGCAAGCAGCGCGCCAGTCAGCGGGTCGAGTGCGAATGGTGGCAGGCTGCGAAATGTTTGGATAGACAGTGCTGTGAGCAGCACGCCAAAGCTGATCGCTGTTGCCGCGACAAGGCCTGTACGCGCCCGCTCGGCAAGTGCGCTGTAGCCTAGCATCCAGGCGACGAGCGGCAGCAGCTGAAGACCGTGGACACCAAGTGCATGGAGCAGCACAAGGTTGCCGCCCGCTGTTCCTTCTGGCTGGCCAATATACTGGCCGAATGGCGGCTGCTGGTAGCGCTGAACAATTGCCGCGAAGCCCTGCCAAACTGGTCCGCTATTGACCGACATCAGCATACCGATAATCGATCCAAACAGTGTGATCACAAGCCCGGCGCGCACTGCCAGCAGCACGCTCGGCGTAGCGCGTGGCCGCCGCAATGTCAGCACCAGCAGCACCAGCGCGATCGTTGTGAAGCTCGCCGCCCCGATGCCGGTGGCATAGTACACCGCCGTATCGAATGGTGTGGTGAAGTTGTAATGGCTTGGCACCCCACGCCAGACCTGCATGCTCATCAGTGCTGCCTCGCCGAGTGTGAATACCAGGACGAAGCCGGTGAGCAGCCAGGTCGCCACGCGGCGTAGCGAGAATATCGGCAGCATCCAGGCGACCGCCCAGCACGTCAAGCCTAATGTTTCAGAGAAGGTAATCACTTTGCGGAACGAAACCGGCCCATCGATCGAGCCGCCGGTGACGATTAGTGCAAGACCGTGGACGAACATCGATATGAACAGCAGCGTCCCGGCGACAAACAGCGCCTGCTGCGCCACGGTCGATTTGCGCCAATAGGCCAGCGCTGATCGAGGGAATTGGTAGAACATTGCGACCTCCAGAATGTGAATTCGTTGCTTATCGCCGCGACCGTTCGCGTAGCAGGAGTGCCACGCCAAAGATGACGAGTGCCAGCGCCGCCAATACATTCGCTGGCACCACCAGATCACCCAAGGCCGACCAGCCCGTAAACAGGGTCGCACCGGCATACTTCACGAGACTGACCAGCGGCCAGATCAACCAGAGCGTCCACCAAGGAAACGCCCGCCGGGCACGCCAAGTCTGCTCGCTCAACCTTTGCGTGCTGCCCTCATAGGGGCTATCGGCCCCTGGTTGGGTTGTTCGCTTTTTTCTACACATTGCGCTGGTCCTTTCGCACATACCATTCTGTATCGCCTATAGCTATGATAGGGCTGAACCGCGCTGGAGGCATCGTCATACCGGGCTATCTTGTCTGGCACACATGGCATAGCGGGCTCTATGCCGAATGGCGTAGGAATAGTGTCGCGGCGGAGCTCGTGCCGGCGTTGCCACCACGCCCGGCGGCTGAAGCCGCAGCCTAGCACGACGAAGCCCGCACAGGCGGGCTTCGTAACCTCAGCTAGCGGCTTTAGCCGCGCAGCTGCTTGACAACTAGAACAAATGTGCTATACTACAGTGGTAGCGGTAGACCGTGGAATCGAAACCTTTGTAGCATCTAGAGGAACAAGCATGTACCGCAAGCATATCATCTTCGACCGCGACAGCCGAGATTATGCCATGTACTTGGATGGCGAACTGATCGGCTTCGCGCGCACATACCACGAGGCCGAGATCACGCTCGACCAACTCGTTTTCGAGTTGCTGCACGGCGATTACTTTGTCGAGGCGGCGTAGACCTTGATTGAACCCTGCGCGAAGTGCAAAGCGGGCATTGGGCGCTTCAACCCCCAACCCCCCTTTTTCTTTTCGTGAGTTCGATAAGATTGCTATAGCATCCCTAAACGATTCGTAAACGCGCGTCAGCGCACAGCGGGGCTTGGGGGATTCTGCTCCCGAAAAAATACCCCTGCTCTTTTTACAATTCCGGTGGGGATGCTACATGGCAATTCTATTGGAGTTATAGCGGCGAATTAAGCACCGTCACAACCTCTTTTCTACTTTAACGGTCTGTTAAGCATATATAGAGGAGCAATATCTGTGATAATGGCACAGATGTTGCTCTTTTATGTGTTGTCGCCTATATGCGTTTGTATAGGACGTAGAGCAATGTATTGCACCAAAGGGGATGTGAGATGAATCGGATTGCGCGGATGGCGTCGGCGGTGGCCGCAGTTGCTGCGGTGGTGCTCGCCAGTGTAAGCCCTGTGGCTGCACAGGCCCCCACTTCGTTTACGCTTCAGCCGGGTGGTAAAGCGGTCGTAACCTTCGAGGCGTTCTGCACTGAGTTTGGCCAGGTGTTTCCTAGCGCCGTTCAACTGCCCGATGGCGTAGTCGCCGAGCCAGCCCGCTCGGCGTTAGCGTATGGTGTAGGCAAGAACTACAATGGCGATGCGGCGCAGGCGCTTCAGCTTCAGTATGCGATTTGGCAGACACTTGGCACCACCAACAGCCCCAAGGGCGACGCAACCGCGCAGGATGTGCTGACGAATGGCAAGACTGCACCAGTTGCTCCGCAGGGCACCTCGGTGGTCGATGCAGCAGCCGCCAACCAGGTTACGCTGACGCTCGACTCCTGGCAGCCGATCGGCCCCAAGGTGCAGATTACCCCGACTGCAAGCGACAACTTTTATGGGCGCGGCCAGATTACGATCGAGAATACCTCGCAGCAGGCTGTGACGCTGTTCATGCCAGTCGGCACGCGCTTTCCGGCCACCAATGCGGCCCAGCAGACCATGGCTGGTTATGCGACCAATGCGCAGGTGACAAATCCCCAGGCCGCCGCCGATCCAGCTCCGGCACAGCTGCCCTCCACCAGCGGCGGCGCGTTGAACGCACTGCTGCCACTTTTGGCACTTGGCCTGCTGGCACTTGGCGGCACGCTGCACCTGGCCCGCCGCGTGAACTCGCGCTAAACTCACAGCTTGATTCGCTGAGAATAAGGGTGGGGCGGGTTCGAAAAAGGCGGGGGCGGGT
>JACMIM010000804.1 GCA_014381165.1 Roseiflexaceae bacterium | reverse complement strand
TTTTGCATAGCAGACGCCGGATTCATCCGGCGTCCATGGTGGCGGCGCACAACGATGCGCCTGCCCTTGCCACCTCCTACCCACCCGTGGTATATTTGTGCTACTCGTTTCACCACAGAAGGAATGACCATGTCGCTTCTCCCCCGCACTCGTCTTGGCGTGATCACCAGCGGCTCGCTGACCGGTGGGTTGTGCGCCCGCCTGGAGGCCAGCGCCAGCGTCGAGGATATGCGTGTCGGCAAGTTTGTGGTGGTCGATGGCGAAAAGCACCAGTTCTTTTCCATGGTCACCGATGTGGTGCTGGAAGCCACTAACGCCAAGGTGCTGGCCGATCCGCCTAGCGGCGATCTGTTCTTTGGCGAGGTGCTGGCCGGCACTTCCACCTACGGCTCGATCGAGCTGAAGCCCACGCTGATGGTGCCGCACGATCTCAGCGAGGGGCCGCGCCCGGTCAAGACGGTGCCGCGCCACTTCGCCGCCGTGCTCGACGCCGACGAAGAGGATTTCCAGCGTGTGTTTGGCAGCGAGGATCGCACGCATTTCGAGATTGGCCGCCCGCTGGATATGGATGTACCAATCTGTCTCGACCTGGAAAAGCTGGTCGAGCGCTCGAATGGCGTGTTTGGTAAAAGTGGCACTGGCAAGAGCTTTCTGACCCGCCTGCTGCTGTGCGGCACGATCAAATCCGGTGTTGCCGCTAACCTCATCTTCGACATGCACTCGGAATACGGCCACGAGGCGACCAGCGAGCATGGCCACTTCGTCAAGGGGCTGCGCCAGTTGTTCGGCGCGTCGCAGGTGCTGGTCTACTCGCTCGATGGGGCCTCCTCGCGCAATCGCGGCATCACGCCCGACGAGGAGATTGTGATTGGTATGGATCAGATCGAGGTCGGCGACATCGAGCTGCTGAAGGACGAGTTGAACCTCAACCCGACCGCCGCCGAATCGGCCTATCTGCTGGTCGATCGCTTCAAAGATAAGTGGCTGAGAACGCTGCTGGCTATGGGCGTGGAAGAGCTGAAAGCCTTCGCCGAGGAGTCGGGCGGCCACGCTGGTGCGATCAGCGCGCTCAAGCGCAAGCTGGAGCAGGTGGCGCGCAAGGGCTTCGTCAAAGAAACTGCGCCAACAGCCGTGATCGACCGCATGATCGATGCACTCAGCCATGGCAAGCACATCGTGCTGGAGTTTGGCCGCTACTCCGACACGCTTTCCTACATGCTGACCGCCAACATCATCACGCGGCGCATCCACCGGCGCTGGATCGAGATGACCGAGGTGTTTTTGCGCACCAAGAACGCCGCCGACAGACCGCGCCAGCTGATGATTACGATCGAGGAGGCTCACAAGTTCCTGTCGGCCTCGGCCTCGGGCGCGACGATCTTTGGCACGATCGCCCGCGAGCTACGCAAGTACAGCGTCACGCTGCTGATCGTCGATCAGCGGCCCTCGTCGATCAGCACAGAAGTGATGAGCCAGCTCGGCACGCGCATCACCGCACTGCTCAACGACGACCGCGACATCGAGGCGGTGTTTACCGGCGTGAGTGGCGGCGCGGCGCTGAAATCGGTGCTCTCGAGCCTAGATACCCGCCAACAGGCCATGGTGATGGGCCACGCCGTGCCCATGCCGGTGGTCATCCGCACCCGCGCCTACGACGAAGCATTCTACCGCGCCGTCGGGCGGCCCCAGGAAACACTCGAAGTGCGCAAAGCCCGCGCTCAGGTCGAGATCGACGAGCTATTCCCAGATTAGACGTAGCGCGAATAGGGCGGTAGGGGTGGGTTTCAAACCCACCCCTACCGCCCTATTCGCGTCGCGGTTTACTGCATGCCCTGCATCAACGTGGCCATCCTGGTGCGCGCGGCCACGACCAGCTCGGGTCGATTCTCGCGCTCGGCCAATGCCCCGGCCTGCTCGTATAGCGCCATTGCTGCCTGCCGGTCGCCTGCCTGCTCGCGCAATGCCCCCAGATGATATGTGCCAATCGCTGCACCGCCATCGATCGCCTGAAGCGCGGTGGCATCTTGTTCAGCGGCGGCCAAATCCCCCAGGCTCATTAACACGAGCACCCGGTCGCTGAGAAACGCGACCTCGTCGCTGGCCAGCGCACGCGCCGCTGCGTAGGAGGCCTGCGCTGCCGCAGTGTTGCCCTGCTTCGCCTGAAGCGCGCCGATCCACAGGCCGATCTGCGGGTCGCCCGGCGCGGCGGCCTGCTCCTGAAGCGCTAGCGCCAGCGCGCCCTGGTCATCATTTTGGCTCACCAGTTGGCCCACTGCAACCGTGTTGGCCGTGGGCGGGGCGGGGAACAGCGCCGGCAGCACCCCAAACAGCAGCACGGCCAGTGTGCCAACCACGCCCAGCGTAATCAGCAGCTTGCGCCGCGCCTGTGAACGGCGCACGGCGACGGTGGCTTGCAGCTCCTGCCATAGCGCACTGCCAGCCAGCGGCGGCTGGTTTTGCCCAACGCGCTTGACAACCAGCTCGGCTTCGTGCAGCAGCCGCCCGCGCAGTGAATCGGCGCGGCTCTGCTCGGCGCGCACATCCACGCCCGCACCGCGCAGCTCGGCTATCAGCCGCTCGGCCCGCTCGACCTGCCGGATCACCGGCGCGGCCTTGGCTGGCTCGCTCTTGATTGCCACCATGTCGCGTTCGGTCTGATCAAGCAGTTGGCGCAGCTGAACAAATGTTGATGTTTCTGTCGATATCATACTACAGCGCGGCACCCGCCGCCGCATCGACCAGCCAAGTAAGTGTGCCAGGCCTGGGTCGCACAAGTCCGGCTGGCAAGGCCGCCTCGCCCGCCGCCGGACGCAGGCACTGCCGCACCGCCTCGGCCTTCTCAGCCCCGGTCGCCAACACCAGCACGTTGGCAGCGCGGTTGATCAGCGGCAGCGTAAAGCTGATTCGGTCTGGCGGTGGCTTGGGCGAATGATGGACGGCGATCACATCCAGGCTGGGCAGGATGGTGAGGGCGGGGTGCCCAGGGAACAGCGAGGCGGTGTGGCCATCCGGCCCCATCCCCAATAGCACCAGGTCGAGCACCATGGTTTCGCCGGTGTTGGCCGCGATCGTCTCGGCATAGGCCATTGCCGCCGCCTCGGGCGAGCTGCCGATCGTGGGCACTGGAAAGGCGTTTGCTGCTGGCAGTGGGATGTGGTCGAGCAGCGCCTCGCGGGCCAGCAGGAAGTTACTTTCGGCGTCGTCCGGCGCGACAAAACGCTCATCGCTCCAGAACAACAATACATGCTCCCAGGGCACCTGTTCGCGTAGCGGCGGCTGGGCCAGCAGCTGGTACATCGCCTTGGGCGTGCTGCCGCCGGCCAGCGCCGCGCTGAATTGGCCGCGCCGTGCTACCGCCTCTTGGGCCAGCGCCACAAAGCGCTGTGCTGCCTCTTGAGCCACCGCCGCCGCATCGGGCAGCACTTGGACCTGCGCATTGGTTGTCATACTGCCCTCGCCACTTCTAGATGATAGCTGACTATTGATAGCTGATTAGGGCTTTCGCTTAAAGCGTCTTTTTCGCCTGCGGCGAGCAAGGAATTGTTTTTTCTTAGCAGTTTTTTGCGCCGCAGCGCAAAGAACTGCTAAAAATCGGAAG
>JACMIM010000803.1 GCA_014381165.1 Roseiflexaceae bacterium | reverse complement strand
TGCGCTGTCTTATCAGGCCGTTACGCCGGTTTCCATCGCCCTCGTCATATCCTCGCGCGAGACACCCTTGAATTCCTCGATGCTGACGCTGCGCAGGATGGCGACCGAGACGACCATAATCACGGTTTCAAGGCCGAAGATCGCGGTGTAACCAATCTGGTTGGAAAGCAAGCCGCTCTCGATCAGGCCGGTGCGCAGACCGCCGCTGACAATCGAGGCCATGCCGGTGCCGAACGCCTGGGCCATGCCCCACAATCCCATGTACAGCCCGGTCGAGCCTTCGACGGTCATTTCCATCATCATCGAAAGCGCGCCGACATTGAACAGGCCAGTCGCAACGCCCATCATCACCAGCGATGGATTGAGCAGCGCGCGCTGCTCGCTCAGTGCAGTCAGCGTGAGCAGGCCCAGGCCGAAAGCAGTGCCCGCGCCGCCGAGCGAGGCCAGCAGCTTTTTGCTCATGGGAAAGATCATGGTGATCGCGCCGATGCCGAGCATACCCAGCAACACGCCGCCGCCCCAGAACTGCTGGAACGAGGTGGTTTCCCGGAGCGTCATGTTAAACACATCGCGCCCAAACACCTCGAGGATGGCGTCCTGCAGAAAGATGCCCAGAATGGCCAGAAACACGAACATAAAGAAGGCCCGCACCTGGACATTGCCGCGCAGCAGGCCAAGCGCCGCACGAATCGGGTCAGCCGAGGGTGCAGCCGCCTTCGATGCCGCCACAGTCGCCTGAAGTTGCGCGCCCTGTAGCCTACGCTCAATGCCAAGCACGCCAAGCAGCGCCGACCCCATCACAATCATGGGCGTCAGGTTGTACAGCGCTTGCATCTTGGCGAAATCGTAGGTGTCGCCCATCACCGACTTCATCACAACTCCGCTGGCGATCGCACTGGCGATTGTGAACGTCCACACCACGGCGATCGTACTGCTGCGCGACTTGGCTGTAGTTACCTCGGCGATCAGCGAGTGGTGGGTATCGCCCATCGCGGCAATGCAGATACCGAAAATGGCCAGCAGCAGAAAGCCAAGCATGGTGGCAAAAGGTAGCTGATTGCCAATCATAACGGCAACAGTCGGCAGCGCCACGAACACCAAGCTTGCGCCCAGGCCGCCGAGCAGCATGTACGGCGTGCGCCGGTAGCCGAAGATTGGGTGTTGATCGGCGATACGGCCCCAGATGATTTGAAACGGCGAAAGAAAGTGATGCATGCCGATCATCACGGTAATGATAATCGCCGGGACGGCCAGGTCCTTGATTGCGATTTGATTGAAGTTACTGGTCAACAGCGCGAACATCCAGCCGACACCAATCTTTGGCAGGGCTAGCCGTAACGTTTTGATGATTCCAAGCAGAACGCTCATTGTCCTGTCCTTTCTCAATCGTTATGTAGTATAGAATGAAAACTACAACGCTGTTAAAAAACGCAAAACTAAACAAGCATAACGTGCATGAATGCACACTATGCGCGCTTAAAGCAATCGGAGCGTAGACAAAATACCTTAATAGCGCTGTTCAGGCGATATGTAGTACGGTCTTTGAACTACAAAAATCAGGGAAGAAAATATTTTGGAGCAGTGCTGGTTGAGATGTTCTTTGCGAGTATAGCACGAGAAAAATCACAATGCAAGATAGCATTAACTGTGCATTATGCAAGCAAAACCCTGTGCAATTTCCTGGAGGCAACGATTCAGACCAGAGTGTACAGGCAAAATTGTGTCTAGGCACTGCAAATAAAATGAAATATAATGGAAGCTCGCAAGCGTGGAGCGGATTTTCCGGTGATAGAACAGAGAGGCGACAGCGTGTATATTCGCTGGGTTGTGCGGAAACACAAAAATTCCTCGGTGGCGGATATGACCTTTCACGATGCTTACCTGGTCGAGAGCTTCCGGGATGACAGTGGCAGCCCGCGCCAGCGCACGATCGCGTACCTGGGCAACATCCGCGAGATTGGCGAGGAATTCCCCACGATCGAGCGCGAACTGTTCATGCTGCGCGCCGATCGCATCCTCAGCAGCCTGCCCGAATTACAAGGCCCCGAGCGCGAACAGGTGCTCGACATGCTGCGCGAGCGCGTCCCGCCACTCAATACCAACGAGGTCGAGCTAGCCTTCCGCGCCAACCTGCGCTGGTATCAGCAGTGGTGGCGCAGCAATGGCTCCGCGCCCAGCCCCGAGCAGCTGCTCTCGATGATCAATGGTGCAGATGCGATTAGCGATGTCTAGCAGCCAAACGTTTTTTCTGCCCAGCAAACCGTAGCGACCCCGCTTTCGTACATAGTCAGATGTATGACGAACATCCTTCGAACATGGCGGTGCTGCGCCGCCTGTACAGCCTAACACTGCCATACCGCCGCACGGTATTGCTGGGCATGGCCTGCCTCGTCCTCGCGGTGGCCTGCGAGCTGTACCCGCCGCTCGTTTGGCAGCAGGTGATCGACATCGGCCTGGTGCAGGGCGATTGGGTGTTTATCGGCTGGCAACTGGCCCTGCTGACCGGCGTGTTTGCTGCTGGGCAGGTCTTCTCGGCGATTCGTGGTGTGCTGCTCGAGCGCGCCGGCCAGCGGCTGGCCCGCGATCTTCGTCAGCAGGTGTACGAAAAGCTCCAGCGCCAGTCGGCCACCTACTATGCTGGCCACCGCACCGGCGATCTGCTTTCACGCTTGACCAGTGATGTCGAGGGTGTGCAAGATGTGCTGATCCGTGGCACCGATTCCGTGATCGCGAATGCCCTGCGACTGATCGGCGTGGCGGTGATTTTTATCGCGCTCCAGCCGTTGCTTGGCGTGGTCGTGCTGCTGCCAATGCTGCTGGTGGGCCTGCTGCTGGGCCGCTACAATC
The DNA here is from genome assembly GCA_014381165.1 of Roseiflexaceae bacterium. Lineage (GTDB taxonomy): Bacteria > Chloroflexota > Chloroflexia > Chloroflexales > Roseiflexaceae > JACMIM01. Next base: position 8,250 of record JACMIM010000803.1, on the reverse strand, counting down.
GGCAGGTGCGCCCAGTCTACCGTGCCGCGCGCGCCCGGCTTGGCGGCATCAGCGCGCGCCTGGCCGATAACCTCGGCGGCATGCGCGTCATCCAGGCTTTTGCCCAGGAGCGGCGCGAGGCGGCGGCGCTGGCCCAGCAGAGCCAGGAGCTGTATGAGGAGCAGGTCAGCGCGGTGATGCTGCGCAACCGCGTGTTTCCAGTGATCCGGTTTATTGCCACCTTTGGCAATGTGCTCATGCTCGCCGGTGGCGTCTGGCTGATATCGCGTGGGCAGTTCACAATCGGCGGGTTGCTGGCCTACCGTGGCTATGGGCGCTACTTCTACGGCCCGATCGACGATCTGGTCAGCATCAACGATCTGGTGCAGCGCGCCGAAGCATCAGGGCGGCGGCTGTTCGAGGTGCTGGACGCGCCTGAACTGATCGCCGACGCGCCGGACAGCCTGCCGCTGCCGCTGCCGGTACGCGGCGATCTGCGCTTCGAGCAGGCGACCTTCGGCTACGATCCGGCTAGGCCAGTGCTCCATGCGATCGATTTGCATGTGCGCCCCGGCGAGCGCGTGGCCATTCTTGGCCCTTCCGGTGCAGGCAAATCGACGCTGCTGGCGCTTTCCGCACGGCTCCACGATCCAACTGCGGGCCGTGTGCTGCTCGACGGCCACGATTTGCGCAATGTGACGCTGGCATCGCTGCGCTCACAGATCGGCCAGGTACAGCAAGAGACGTTCTTATTCAACGCTTCAGTGCTTGATAACTTGCGCTATGGGCGGGCCGATGCGACATTAGCGGAAGTCGAGGATGCTGTGCGCGCCGCCAACGCCTACGAGTTCGTTAGCAAGCTGCCGCAGGGCTACGAAACACTGGTGGGCGAGCGCGGCGTGAAGCTTTCGGGCGGGCAGAAGCAACGGCTGGCCGTGGCGCGGGCGCTGCTGGCCCAGACGCCAGTGTTGCTGCTGGACGAGCCGACCAGCGCGGTCGAGCCGGAATCCGAGGCGCTGATCATCGAAGCGCTTGAGCGGCTGATGCAGGGCCGTACTACACTGATCGTCTCGCACCGGCTTTCGCTGGCCCGCTCCGCCGATCGTGTGATCGTGGTAAGCGACGGCCAGATCGCCGAGCAGGGGCCGCCCGAGGCGCTGCTGGCCCAGCCACACAGCCGCTTCAGCACCATGATGCGGGCCGAGGCACTGGTCTAATCAGGGCTGTTGACTCCTTCACAACCAAGACACCAAGACACCAAGATCTTTAGAAATCTTGGTGTCTTGGTGGTAATAAGTTGCTGTACGCCCCCGGAAACCTAGAGCTTGGTTGTATCGGTTGGTGGGGCCTGGTCGGGGTCGAGCCGCACAGTTGGGCCGGTGGCCTCGGTGTGTTCGACAGGCACCTGCTGGGTGGGCGTGTTCGTCGGGGTGGTTTCCAAGCGATCGACTAGTTTGCGCAGCTGCATGTTGAGTTGTGCAACACCTGAAACCAGCGTCTCCTGAAGCTCTTGCGCAGTTCGGCTGTGCTGGGCGTTGCGCAGTACCTCTTTGCCGCGATCGCTGGCCTGCTGCACACGCGGGTTTTCCTGCACATCCTTCACGGCGGTACGCAGCTGCGAGGAAAGCTCCTTCAGCCCGCCCATCAGATCGCGCTGGAGCTGCCTGGTGCGATCGCTTTCCAGCGCGGCGCGAAAGGCCGCCTCGATCTGGTTGCCTAGCTCGCGCACCTCGTCGACTAGCTCGCTGACCGCATCGCGCCCGTTGTCGGGGCCGCCTGTGGTTGGGTCAGGCTGGCCGACATTGGCGTCGCGCGGGGCCTCCGACGTGTTGCCCATCCCATCGTCCTGCTTCTCACGGTAGTCGCTCATGGTCGTTCTCTTTCTGCTAGACACCTGGTTGCTTACGTTCTGTGCTGCTACGACGCCACTGCGTGCTCGATAGTTGCGCGCTTGAAAACAGCTTTAGAAGCGGCTATAATAACCACAACAAAGTTACGTAACAAATACAACAACAGGGGGAATGACATGGCTCGCATCTATAATAGCATCACCGAGCTGATTGGCAACACGCCGCTGGTTCGGCTGAACAACGTCAATGATACGCATGCGACTGTGCTGGCCAAGCTGGAATTCTTCAACCCAGCCAGCAGCGTGAAGGATCGCATCGGCCTGGCGATGATCGAGGACGCCGAGCGGGCGGGCAAGATTACCCCTGGCAAGACTGTGATTGTCGAGCCGACCAGTGGCAACACCGGCATTGGTCTGGCGCTTGTGGCTGCTGCCAAGGGCTACCGGATTATTCTGTGTATGCCAGAAACCATGAGTGTCGAGCGGCGCAAGCTGCTGCGTGGCTTTGGTGCGGAACTCGTGTTGACACCTGGGCCGGAAGGCATGCGTGGTGCGATCAACCAAGCCGAGGCGATTGCCGCCGAAACGCCCAACTCGTGGATTCCGCAGCAGTTCAAGAATGGGGCCAATTCGGCCATTCACCGTGAAACCACTGCCGTCGAGCTGTGGAAGGATACCGACGGCCAAATTGACTTCTTGATCGCTGGCGTGGGCACCGGCGGCACGATCACCGGCGTAGCCGAGGTGATCAAGATGCGCAAGCCAGAGTTCAAGGCGATCGCGGTCGAGCCAGCAGCCTCGCCAGTGCTGTCGGGCGGCAAGCCAAGCCCGCATAAAATTCAAGGCATCGGCGCAGGCTTCGTGCCGGAGGTGCTCAACACCAACATACTGGATGAGATTGTTCAGGTTGGCAACGACGAAGCCTTTGCGATGGCCCGCCGCCTGGCCCGCGAGGAGGGCCTGATGGTTGGCATCAGCTCGGGCGCAGCCGCCGTCGCCGCCCTTCAGGTGGCCCGCCGCCCCGAGAACGCCGGCAAGATGATCGTGTTTATCGTGCCCAGCAATGGCGAGCGCTACCTCAGCACGGCGCTGTACTCTGAAGAAGCCTAGCTAGAACCGCAGAACCGCAGAACTGTAGAACCGCAGAACCGCTTCTGCGGTTCTACAGTTCTGCGGTTCCGTCTATTACATCCCCCGCACCTCGATCTCATCTACCACGTCCTCGACCCCTTCGACATAACCTGCCACGGCCAGTGCATTGTCGCTGTCGACCATGTCGTCTACACGCCCGCGCAGTGTGATAATGCCCTCGCGTGCTGCAATCGTAATGCGGGCGGCAAAGGCGTTCGTACTGCTGTCGGCGCGCAGGGCATCGCGCACACGCGCCACCATTTCGTCGTCGGCGGGCACGAATTCGCTGTGGGTATCCACGTTGTAGGCTTCGTCGAGGCTCGACCCAGCGAAGCCGCTGGCGACCCGTGCGGTATCATAATCGCCTGGGTCGCCCGGCACGACCGGCGGGTCGATCGGCGGCACGTAGGTGTAGCCTTCCTCGATCGCTTCGATTGGATCGTTGGTTTCGTCGGCCCGCAGCTCCTGCTCGGTCAGCATGTCCAAGCTATCGATCTCGCCGCCGGTCTGGCGCTCATTCTCCAAGCTTTCGCTCGGCTCGCCCTCGGCAAGTTCAGTCGGCGTCGCGGCGTGGAGCGAGTCGATCTCACTGTAGTCGACAATCGCGCTTTGATCTTCCTGGCGGCGCTCGCCCATCAGTTGGCGCACTTTATCCGCGCCCTCTGGCTCGGCAGGGTTGAGCGGCGTGTTTGTGCTTGGGTCGCTGCTGCGCTCGGTCATAATCGCTCCTTGTGTAACAAAAACGCCGTCGCCGGCGTATCATACATACACACAGATGCAGAGAACGTGCCAGCGATGTGACGCTACATGTCGCACAAATATGCTACAACGTACCTACAGTAAAGGAGTGGGAACTCATGATACAACGCCAGGAGCAGACAACGCTTGTCGCAACAGCGGCGCGCAGCTACTACGCCGAGATCCACGCGCCGACACTGCCTGCACAAACTGCATTGATCGATCGACTGATTGACGAGGCCTTTGGCAGGCTGGGAGCGCGTAAGCTGGAGTTGCGTGTTTGCGGCACCCACGAGCAGGTACCGCAGCCCTGTCAGAACCGCTAGCGCGGAGAACGACACGCGACGGCGGGCAGTAACCTGCGGTCGCGTGTCTATAGCGAAGAGTAAAGACACTGGTCCGTACCGGCCCCGCACCCCAGCCCGCTCCCACCCGGAGAGGGGTAGGGGTGCGGAGATCAATGCAATTGCTCTTTGCTCTACTAGTAAGCCTTATTGAATAGTTGCGGTGGCCTCTTTGAATACCACATCGTCAATATAAACAATCAGTGTATAGGTGCCGCGATCGAGGCTTGATCCATCGGTGAAAACGATCGAGCCGCCCTGAATCTCCGCGTCGTCAATCGCCGTGCTCGTGCGATCAAGGCCAGGCTCACGGGCACCATTGATTGTCCATTCCCGCCGAATACTTCGACCTTTTGTGCCAAGTAAAAGAATATCGTACTCAAGGCTGGTCGTTCCAAAGGCGATGGTATTGGACGGATTGACCAGGTTGTCCTCTGCGTCCCGCGCACTGGCAAATTGAATATCCACGCTAGGAGCCGAAGTGACGATTGGAATGAAGAGCCGTAGGGTTTCTGATGGCGCAGTTGCAGGCGAGGACGCAGGGGCTGCTGATGCTGTAGCGGGCGCGTAATCGAGGCGCAATTCACGCGCTTGGTATTCACGCGAACCCTCGCCCGCTTGAGCACTCGCCACCCCAAAGAAACTTCCGCTGAGCACAACTGTCATTCCCAGGCCGGTTAGCAGGCGTTCGATGCGTTTGTGCATACTTCTCCTCTTTCTTCTGTCTACGAGCGAATCACCAAGCAAAACAAGCCGTCCTACACTATTAGGACTTCCGCAGTTGGCGACTTCAGCCTGCGGCAGCACGGAATATCTATGTTTTTTGTTTCGTTGTTTGGTGCAACGCACCAAACAACGAAACAATGATGAGGTATTTGCTTGCCCGCCGCAGGCGAAATGAAAACGCTTGGGCAACTGCGTAACTGCTGGCTATGTAAGCACGATCCCGGCCACTAACTGCGCCTTGCATACACAAGCCCGCCGCCGATTAGCAGCGCCAGGCCAAGCAGCAGCCAGCCAGGCCACAACAGCGGGCCGCCCGCACTGGGCAATGACGCAGGCGTATCGTTTGCCGGTTGGTCACTTGGGCTTGTCGGAAGCAGGGTAGCGGTTGGCGTGGTCGCCGCAGTTGGCGTGGTCGCCGCAGTTGGCGTAAGAATTGCCGGTACAGTCGGTGCCGGCGTGGCCTCGGCGGGTTGCTCGGTCGGCGCGGGCGTTGGCCGCGTTGGCAGCGCGGGCGTGGCGGTTACTCCAGGTTGCTCGGCCAGAATACGCACGGGCACATCATCCTGGCGTGGTGCCGCAACCTGGTTTTGAAACTCGTCCTGAACGTCGACCGCACCAGCGCGGTTGATGCCCGCGCCATCGAACGCTTGAAGCGCCGTAAACACCGTTGTCACCGTCAGCACCTCATTCGGGCGCAGGCGCGTGCGGCCAAGCAATGGCAGCAGGTCATCCCACTTCAGGCGGTCGGGGCCGATGCTTGATGGTGGCGGGTCGGCGCTGAAAAAGGCCAGGTATTCGGCATTGAAGATGTCCTCGACCGGCAGTTTGACCAAGTCGGCGGCACCGTCATTGCGCACACTCAGCGTGAAGGTGATCGGCCTACCGACTTGAGCCACCTGCCCTGGCGGCAGGCCTTTGAAAACAATCACGCGCCCGCCCTCGGCTCCAGCTCTGTCGCTGTCGTCCTCGCCGCCGCCGGTTTCGCCGCTCGCGCCCTGGGCTGCACCAATCTCGGCAAAATTGACCGTCGCGGGTGTGGCGCGGATCGCGCGGAACACCGTAGTTACGACGAACTCGCCGCCGGGCGCAAGTGGGCCGAGCAGCGTGTTCGTGGCTAGGTTCGTCCAGGTGATCAGGCCCGTTGCCTCGGCGTGCGCCGAGAAGGGCGGATCACTGCGACGAAACTGCAAAATCGACGCATCGTAGCGGTCGAGCAGTGGAAGTGTCGTGACGGTCACGCTGCCGGTATTGCGAATGCGAATGGTGAAGGTCATCTCCTGGCCGACCCGAATCAGATCACTGCCCTCAAGCTGCTTGGTGATCTCCAACCGCAACTGGCCCTGTGCTTGGGCCGGCGTGTCGCGCAGCACGAGTAGTGCGGCCAGCACAAGCAGCGCAATCGTGCAGGCCAGAAATAGCTGCTTGCGCCAGTTAGGAATGAATCGAGTGGCGAGCATGATGATCTCCTAATTGCGGCTATCCGATTAACTACGAAGATGCGAAGCTTCTGATCTAAACTTTGCGTCTTCGCGCCTTCGTGATTACGGAGCGGAACTCCTACTCGCGCGGCTTGATCTGGCCGCCGCGGCCTTTGTCGCTGCTATAGCGCGGCCCGCCGACGGCAGTGGCTGCTTTCTCCTCTGCCAGTCGTCGGCGCTCGTCGGCGTCCTCGATCAGCTTGGTGGTGGCGCGGAAGCTCCAGACCGCCAGAAAACTAAACATGATCAGCGCTGGCAGCAGCACCAGTGTAAAACCCACCGACACACCGACGATCAGCGTCATGAGGATCAGCGTCACCAGCGTGAACAATGGGCGACCAAAGGTCATCAGCGCGGCGTTGCGGGCGATCAGCTTGATGCTCTTGTCGGTCTGCACGATCATTAGTGGGCCGATGTAGATCAGTACAGCGAACCAGATCGCGGTGAGGTAGAGAAATAATACCAGAAGGAACGCGCCCACCGTATTGGACAGGCTGGCATAGAACGACATGTTGAAGAGCAGTGTTACCAGTACGAACATCCACAGCCCGTAGATTTTCCAGCCTAACTTGGCAGTGGCCTTCACGCCGGCAAAGAAGTCGGCGATTTTGCTGGTGCGGCCCTCGATCACCCGTTGCGCGATCGTGTACAAGCCGCCATTGGCCGGGCCGAGCGGCAGCACCGCCAGGAATGCGATCAGCGTTGCGAAAAAAGTATCGCCCTGAATCACGGCGACGATAGCAAGCGCCAGCAGCGGCAAGCACATAACACACCAGATCACGTTCACCATGATCAGCAGTAGCATTTCATCAAATAGATCTTTGAGCGAGCGCCACAGAACTTTGAACATACCAACACACCTTTGCTGTACAGATGCGCAAATTATAGCACGCTATTTTTCAACTTATTTAGAACTTACGCAGTTGGCGACTTCGGCCTGCGGCAGTACGGGAAATCTATCTTTTTTTGTTTCGTTTTTTAGTGCAAAGCACTAAAAAACGAAACAATTATGAGTTGTTTGCTTGCCCGCCGCAGGTGACATGAAAGCTCTTGAGCGACTGCGTGACTCCTATTATTTTTACCCCACCACGACACGAAGACACCAAGATCGTAAAATCTTGGTGTCTTATCGCAAGGTGCAGTCGTAGTGAGTCACATTCTTTTCAAAACGCTGCGTCAGAATGCGATCCGGCTCCTGATCCCGAAGCCCCTGAACCCTACACCCTGCTATGGTGGGAACGCTGGTTAGCTGCGAATGCTCGCCAGCAGTTCGTCGCGCTTTTGCGCCATCTCCTCGGGCGAGGCGACCGATTCCAGGTTGAGGCGCAGCAGCGGCTCGGTGTTCGAGCCGCGCACATTGAAGTGCCAGGTCGGGTAGGAAACCGAGATTCCGTCGAGCTGCTCGATCTTACCATCGGCGTAGCGCTCGGCCAGTTCCTGCATTTTGGCCTTGCCATCGGCCACGCGCGAGTTGATCTCGCCGGAGATAAAATACTTTGCCTCCAGCGGCGCGAGCAACTCAGAAAGCCGCTTGCCAGTGGTGGCTAGCATCTCCAAGATAATCAGCGCTGGGAGCAGGCCGGAATCGGCGAAGAAGAACTCTTTGAAATAGTAGTGGCCAGTGACCTCGCCGCCATAGAGCGCGCCTTCGTCGGCCATGCGCCGCTTGATGAAGGCGTGGCCAACCCGTTCGATCAGCGGGGTGCCACCCTTTTCGGTGATCATCTCCGGCACGGCCCAGGATGCGCGTACATCATAGACGATCTTGCTGCCGGGTTGCTTCTCCAGCAGGTAGCTGCCCATCAGCGCGGTCATATAGTCGCCGGCGATAAACTGCCCACGATCGTCGATTGTAAAAAAGCGGTCGCCGTCGCCATCGAAGGCGAAGCCAGCATCGGCCTGCTCGCTCATGACGCGGGCCTCAAGCTCGGCGCGGTTCTCGGGCTGGAGCGGGTCGAGGCCGTGATTGGGTAAGCTGCCATCGGGGTCGAAATACAGGCCAACC
>JACMIM010000802.1 GCA_014381165.1 Roseiflexaceae bacterium | reverse complement strand
TCTGGTGGTGTCTCGCCCAGTATTGGGCCGCTGGCTCACCCCGCTTTGTGTACGGGGCAGCGTTGCTTGCCGGCCTTGCAACTACGCACCACGGCAGCTTTGTACCTATTGTTGTTCCTGCCTTGTTTGTGACCGTCGCCGTGCCACTGCTTTTGCAGGCACTGCAAAGCCGCAGCTGGTCTAAATGGCGAGTGGTGTTGCTGTGCGGCCTTTGGGCACTGCTTGGGCTGATGCCGTGGTTGTATTTGGCGGCGCAATTTAGCTTGTTTCGCCCGTTCGATTACTACCGCGGGCAGGGGTTGCCCTACCATTACTATTGGGGCAATCCCAACTCGTGGGCCGATGTTGCCAACCTTGCGTTGGGCGCCGGGTTTCGTGGCGAAGTCTTTACGCATGGCTGGGGGCAACTTGCTGAACTCGGCGTGCGCTTTTTGGCCGCGCTCCGACGCGAGTTCTGGTGGATCGCGTTTGTGCTTGGCATGTTTGGCGCGGCTATAGTGCCATTACGTGAACGGCGCAGTGCCGTGTTTGGCGCGCTCGTGTTTGTTTGCGCCGCACTGTTCGGAATCAACGTCGGCGCGAATATCCCCAAAGCGCATGTATATTTTCTGCCTGCGTATGTGGTTTGGAGCGTGTGGGTTGGTGTTGGCGCGGCGTCGGTAGCCGCTTGGTTTGGTAGATTGCTTGTGCCGATCTTGAGCATCAGAACCGCATCGTCGGTCGGATTGATTGCCTCGGCACCACGCTTGCAGCGATTCAATGACGCCGAATCAGCACGGTTACACACCTGGCTGGCACGCGCCACGCTCGTTGGCATGCTTATCTTGGGATTGTTGCTCGGCTGGCGGCGCGTGCCACAGTATGATCGTTCGGGCGATTTCGAGCCGTATCGAATGGCAGGCACGGTGCTCCAGGCCGTCGCGCCAAATGCCGTGATTCTGTGTCGCTGGGAATTGTGCATGGCGATCCGCTATCGCCAATTCGTCGAAGGGGTACGGCTCGACGTGCAGCTTGACCAAACCGAGCCAGAAGCGGGGAGCGATTGGGCCGAGCGTGCCGCTATCTATGCGCCGCGCCTGCCAGTTTATGCACTTGGCAGCACGCAAGAACTCGCCGCCGGATATATTCTTGAAGCGGTCGCGCCTGGCTATGATGTATGGCATGTCGTGCGCCCGCGTAGCCCTTGAAGGTTTCGCGATGCTCTTTTCTGTTCTTGGCGCACGTTACAGCCTGCATCGCCATCTCCGCCAAATCGTTCTTCTCACATACCGGCATGGCGGTGTGACGGCGCGGCTTGAACCAGCCGAACTGCTTGGGGCGGTCGATATCTGGATGTTTCCAAAGTATCCAGCGAAAACCGTCATTGTGCCGCCTGGTCGTGCGCTGATGCCAGCAATCCGCACGTTTGTCCAGCTTCATCGCGCCGCGCTATGCGAACACGACGCCTGGCTCGGCACATGGGTCAGCCCGATTACAGGCTATTGGCATATCGACATTGCAACTGGCTGTTCGAACCTCGACGAGGCCCAACAGCAGGCGTTTGCGTATTCGGCCCGCGATGGACGAACGATTGTGGCGTTGTATAATTTGCATCAGCGGCGCACCGTGTACTTGGGTCACATGATTGCAGCGTTGACAACAAATCGAGCCGAAACAGGAACAGCGCCGCTGTCCGACACACCCATGAAGCGATACATACCATAAACTGCTGCCCGAGCCTGGTCGTCCAGCGCTACCCACCAGAAAAGGAGTGGACCACCGAAACGATGCGCTGCCTTTTCGATCTCGACCTTGACATGGATGTGTGTATCGACGTGGATGCCAAGCAGTTGTGGTAGCAGAACTACAAGGCCGACCAGGAAGAGGCGGTCCGCGACAGCGACAACGCGACTGCCGTGAACAACCGTGACTCGCGCGCAGCGCGCAAAACCATGGCGCGGCGGCGATACAGGACATGCTGGAAGATTAGCAGCAACTGCACGCGATACGGGTCATCATTGCGATCGAGGTTCGATCCTTACACCCGTGCGGTAGCGTGCAGTAAGCGGAAATGTTTCTCCGGGACTTGCGATTTAATAATGAGCCTGAGGTAGTGCAGTAGGCCACGTCCCTAAACAAGAGCTTCATGGTTTGGGCTAGATAAAAAATCGCAAGCCCCTAAGTTATCTAACTGACTTACTTGTACACGCGATGGATGGGAGAAGCAAACAACGCAGGGGTGATCCGACTCGCCTTCGTGCAGGCCGACTATACCCAACGCTTTGAGCCAACTGCCATCCTGGCGGCCATTGCGGCGCTGAAGAGGTAGGCG
>JACMIM010000801.1 GCA_014381165.1 Roseiflexaceae bacterium | reverse complement strand
TGGTCGTAGGCCATAAACGAGGCCCCGCCGCGTAGGGCGAGCACCTTGGTGATGGCGGCGGTCAAGGTCGTTTTGCCGTGGTCCACGTGGCCGATGGTCCCCACGTTGATATGCGGCTTGGTCCGCTCGAACTTCTGCTTCGCCATGGTCTAACTACTCTCCTGTGAACCGTTTGTGCTGTTACTCGTGCAGCCCATTCTCACGAACAATCGGAGCCCACGATGGGATTCGAACCCATGACCTCGTCTTTACCAAAGACGTGCTCTACCAACTGAGCTACGTGGGCAGTATCGAGAACTGAGGGCCAAGTGCTGAGGACTGAGAGCCAGGTACTCAGTTCTCAGCACTAGTTTTTGGTGGGCCGGGCAGGATTCGAACCTGCGAAGGCGTAGCCAGCGGAGTTACAATCCGCCCCATTTGACCGCTCTGGAACCGACCCGTACTAACAGGTGCTGGAGCCGACGCAGGGAATCGAACCCTGAACCGCCTGTTTACAAAACAGGTGCTCTGCCAATTGAGCTACGTCGGCAGGCATGCCGAAAAAAGCTCGCCTGTCGTCCATCGGTGCATATTGTAGCACAGCCCGTGGCATGTTGCAAATACCGGGCCGCAAAACGATCCGTTAATCTTCGTGAATAATCGCGAATGCCGTGTGGTCATACCAGTCGGCCGAGCAAATTGACAAAGCGGCGCCGTGGCGCCATAATATCCGCGCCCAAACCCTTCACAATGCCCTTGATAGCGTGTTTCCCGTACTGCAACAAGGAGGTTGACATGGCACGACCAGTCACGCTCTTCACCGGCCAGTGGGCCGACCTGCCGCTGGAAACGCTGGCGGCCAAGGCCAAGAGCTTCGGCTACGACGGGCTGGAACTAGCCTGCTGGGGCGACCACTTCGAGGTGGACAAGGCGCTGGAGAACGACGGCTACGTGCGCCGCAAGCGCGACCTGCTGGAGCAGCACGGCCTTGCGTGCCTTGCGATTAGCAACCACCTGGTGGGGCAGGCGGTGTGCGACCCGATCGATGCTCGCCACAAGGGCATTCTGCCGCCGCGCCTGTGGGGCGACGGCGACCCCGAGGGCGTGCGCAAACGCGCGGCTGAAGAAATGAAGAACACGGCGCGTGCCGCCGCCGCCTTCGGCGTGAAGCAGGTCAACGGCTTCACCGGCTCGGCGATCTGGCACCAGATTTACTCCTTTCCGCCCAATAACCCCGCCACAATCGAGGCTGGCTACACCGACTTCGCCACGCGCTGGAACCCGATCATGGATGTGTTCGACGAGGTGGGCGTGCGCTTCGGCCTGGAGGTTCACCCCACCGAGATCGCTTACGATATTGTGACGACCGAGCTGGCGCTCGACGCGATCGGCCGCCGCCCGGCGTTCGGGCTGAACTACGACCCCAGCCATCTGATCCATCAGTTTGTGGACCCCGTACTGTTCATCGAAACTTTTGGCGACCGCATCTACCATGTGCATGTGAAGGACAGCCGTGTGCAGCTCACCGGCCGCTCGTCGATCCTCGGCTCGCATCTGAACTTCGGCGACTCGCGGCGCGGCTGGGACTTCGTGTCGCCCGGTCGCGGCGACGCCAAGTGGGACCCGATCTTCCGTGCGCTCAACCGCATTGGTTACAGTGGTCCGCTCTCGGTGGAGTGGGAGGACAGCGGCATGGACCGCGAGTTCGGCGCCACCGAAGCGTGCGCGATGATCAAGCGCACCGACTTCACGCCGAGCAATGTGGCGTTCGACGCGGCCTTCCAGAAGTAGGGGCAGACACAACCAAAACGGCGCAACGAATTTCACGGACATTCGCGCAATTGACGTTGACGCAGCCCTATCGGTTCGCCCCTACGGTTGACACCGCTGCTATAGTGACGCCTGCTGCAACGCGCACGCAGATGGTGCGTAGATCATAGACGAACAGGCACGACATACCGGCATAGCAGAGGAAGGACTGATCAGCTATGGTTGACGAGCAGGTGCTGAGCAAGACAAAGGGCGGCAAGCAGAAGGTCGAGCGCCTCAAGAACGTGCGCGCCAAAGAGATTCAGCTCGAAAAGGAGCTGGACCAGGGCATGAGCGAGTATGCATCGACAATCCAGCGCCTGACCGATACTAAGCAGCGTGATGGCGCCAACGTGGCCGAGTTGAGTAAGCTCGACGGCGCCATTGCCAGCGGTCGCCAGTACACCGGCGACCTTCAGACGCTGATCGAGGATCTGACCGGCGAGCTGGACGAGCTGGGCCGCACGGTGGCCACGGTGAAGGACGCCACCGGCATGGAGAAGCTGATCGGGCGCTTCAACAAGCGCTGGGCGCGCCAGATGGCCGTTGGGCGCATTCGCCAGCAGAACGTCGACGGCTCGATGAAGACGATTCTGGCCTACGCGCGCGGCACTGTCGAGTCGCTCAACGCGGCCATTGCCAAGAACGCCCAGGTATACGGCAAGCTGCAGAACACCGATGTGGAGCTGAGCCAGAAGCTGATGGACAATCAGCCGCGCTACGAGCGCTGGCGCCAGGAGGCGAAGCAGCTGGAGGGCGAGGTCGCCGAGCTCGACCGGCGCATCCAGGTGGCCGACGAGACGACCTACGCGCAGCTTCAATCCGAGCGCTCGCAGAAGCAGGCTGCGCTCGACGAGGCCAAGATCAACGAGACGCAATACTTCGAGGTGCTGCGCAACGCCAAAGAGGCACAGCCGATTGTGCGCGCGCACATGGAAGGCTTCAAGCAGGCGATCGCCGCGCTCACACAGAACAAGGTCAAGACGCAGGAGAAGATCTCCAACTTAACCGAGGTTTTCGAGGGTATCTACCAGATCATGGAGACGGCGCTGGAGATCAAGGGCTTTGCCACGATCGACAAGTCGCTCAACTACGCCGCCGACTCGACCACGCGCGTGATGACTGAGACGGTGCAGGGCATCCTGGCGGAAACTGCCGACCGCGCTGAGAAGAAGCTGATCGACGAGGTTACGCTCAAGCAGTACACCGACCACCTGGCCGATATCATCGATACCTTCGACAAGCGCATGGAGCAGCTTGAGGACGACTACGCACAGAAGCGGTAGAAGGCAACGTAGCAACCAGTTGCGCGAATTGTGCGAATGGCAGGAAGGCGGGCGGGACAAAAATCCCTGGCCCGCTTTTTGCTGTTGTATACCCTCGGAACGGCTAGTGATATGTGACAAGGGATATTTTGTAGCGCACTGAATATCCTTGTGTAGCCAGGAGGCGAGCGGTATGCCGAAATTCGAGCGGCATGTGGAGATCGACGCGCCCGCAGCAACTGTGTGGAACGTTCTGTCGGACCCGAACAAGTGGCCGTTGTGGTTCCCTGATGTCGACGCAATAGCAAGCCTGACGGGCGTGAAGAGCGGCGCGACGTTTCAATGGAACGACAATGGCACGATGAAGACCGGCACGATCGGCCAAGTCCAGCCTAACCAACTGTTGAAGGTGACGCAGCAGGACGGCAGCCGCCAGGAAACGCACACCTTCGAATTGAAGGGCAGCGGCTGGTTCGGCAAAGACAACGAGACGCGCCTGGAGTACACCCTGGAGTACGAGGCGCCCGGCGGCATCCTCGGCTCGTTTGTGCTGGGTGGAAACCCGGTGGATATGATGTCGGTGAAGCGCACGCTCGACAAGGTCAAGTCGCTGGCCGAGGGCCAGGCTGGTCGCTGACAACGGTGCTAATGCTTTTTCTATAAGCGCGTAGGCGCAGGAGGTGTCTCGTGGGTCTTATTCTGACGATCATTATGGGCTTGCTTATCGGCGCGGCGGCTGGGTTCCTTATGAAGAGCAGCTACCCATGGTATGTTGACCTGCTGCTCGGCCTGGTGGGCGCGTTTGTGGGCGGTTTCCTGTCGTCGATCTTGTTCGGCGCTGACCTGACCACAGGCTTCAACATCACAACCTTTATCGTGGGCGTGATCGGCGCGGTGATCGTGATCGGGATCGCGCGGGCCGTCACGGGGCGGCGCGTGGCGTAGCGCCTTTTGGCGAAACAGAGCGGCCGGCTACTGGGGTAAGACCCTGGCAGCCGGCCGCTTTGTTGTGTCTGAGCGAAAGACGCTCAAGGATACGTAACCGCAGATGCGCAGAGGGCGCAGAGAACACAACAGGGTTGAGCGTAGTTTTATATGCGGGGAATATTAAAGCGCGCGCTGCTTGATCGCGTCGCGGATCTCGGTGAGCAGCACCTCTTGTTTGGTGGGGGCGGGCGGCGTATCGCTCGTCTGGGCTGCCGCGCGGTCGAAGAGATGGTTGAAGGCGCGCACGATGAAGAAGAGGATCAGGGCGACGATCAGGAAGTTGATCACGGCGGTAATGAAGGAGCCATAGGCCAGTGCCGGAGCATCTTCGCCGCTGCCGAGGAGCAGCCGGTAGCCGGTGAAGTCGGTGCTTCCGCCAAGGATGAAGCCAATGATCGGGTTGATGATATCGTCGACGAGCGAGGTAACGATGGCGCCGAAGGCCGCACCGATGATCACGCCGATTGCCAGGTCGAGCACATTGCCGCGCAGAATGAACTTCTTGAACTCCCCGAGCATGAACGCCCCTTTCAGCTAACGGATAGCTTAAAGCCGTCGTAGCGCAGATCCCGCGCTGTGATACGAAACGGCTGCGTGGCTGGCTCGATGAATTTAGTATACCATCGGTATGCTCTACCAAAACAGCGCAACGAATTGCGCAAATTACACGAATTGCTCATGAATTTGTGCGGTTCACGCGTGTGCTGGAAGGCAAGCCTGTTGCTTTGCCACGGCCCTGTGCTATGTTGCGTGCGTTGACGCCGCTGTTATACTCGGGCTAGCGACGCAACGCGCCGCCGTGCGTACATATACTGGTGTTCTACGCGGCTGGGGAATAACAAGGGCTATGACTGACGAGCGACACCCGCTACTTGCCGCCGGCGCTGGGCAGGCCGAGCGCCGGCTCACCGATACGGATGTGGTGGCCTACTGCGACGCGCTGGGCGACCGCCTTGGCTGGCTGGCCACAGCGCTGGATTGCGAGCGCGAGGAGGGGCGGCTGAGCGCTGCGGCCGCGAAGGCGTCGCTGGCCTTTCTGCACGAGATGCGCGCCACGATGATGGTGATGGCGCTCAAGCACGGCCGGCAGCTGCTGGGCGTGGAGCCGGTGCCGCTGACGATCGACCCGACCGAGTCGGGCATGCCTACGCTGAAGGACTTCTGGGCGCTGCAAGAGGACCGCGACCGCGCGGCCGAGCAGCTTGCGCAAATCCCCGAGCGCGCGGTGCTGATCGACGAGGCGCTAGAGGCGATCTTTGGCGGCAAGCGCCCGGTGAAGCAGCAGATCCTGTGGCTGCAGCGCGCCTACATGGAGCGGCTCGCCGCCACGCCCGTGGTCACCGACTTCCGCCAGGTGCCGCCGGTGCGGCTAGGTGAGGGCGACGGCGGCCAGCTTTATGCGGTAAGCTGGACGAATATTGTGGGCAGCGTGAACCTGTTCGAGTGTACCACGCTCCAGTTCATCGAGCGCGGCGGCTGGCATGTTACGGGCGGCACCGGAGACCTGGCGGGGCTGGTGGAAAGCATGGCTGGCGGGCGCCACACGCTGCAAGAGCTGATCGGGCTGGCGAGCGCGGCGGCG
>JACMIM010000800.1 GCA_014381165.1 Roseiflexaceae bacterium | reverse complement strand
GCGGCGCACATCCAGCACACGTGCCTGATCGACACCCACGAGCACCTCCACGGCGAGCAGCGGTATGTCGAGCAGGGCCCCGACCTTCTCCAGGACCTGTTCGACAACTACCGGGCCGGCACCCGACGGTGGTGCTCGATGCAAACCTGCGGCAATCGCCACAAGGTGCAGCGCTTCCGTGCTACCCACAAACCTCAAAATGTATCACACTAACAAGAATTCACGATATGGACGGCTCTTAGAGCGCGTCTAGCCCATCAGAATGCGCGCTATGATACCTCAACTTTCTAGGATATCAGAGCGCGCATTACCGAGGTCGAGGCGGCATGTTGCGTTTCGTTACCACGTCAACTATGACTACCCGTGGCTTGCTTCACTTCACGACCCGGTAGCGAAGGTGCGTGACGCCCGGTGCTTCGACCGCTCTGATTTGCTGGAGCGGCACCGGCGCAACGCCGAGCTTGTCGAAGAGCCTGACGCCAGAACTGAGCAGTACTGGCGCCAGATCGATGTGAATCTCGTCCAGCAGGCCCGCCACGAGCGCCTGCTGCGCAATGCTCGCGCTTCCGATGGAGACGAGCCCGTCGCCGGCAGCCCGCTGCGCCTGGCGGATAGCGCTCTCTGCGCCGTCGGTGACGAAGACAAACGGCGACGCCTCCTTGACCCACTCCTGCGGCGTGTGGTGGGTAACGATGAAGCACGGCCCGCCGCCGGGCGGGTGGCCACCCCAGGCATTGGCGATGTCGAACATTCTGCGCCCGGCCACCATCACGCCCTTCGTGTTCCAGGTGTCCTGCAGAAAATCGGCGCTGACACGCGAGACCTTGAAGACCATATCGGTGCCGAACAGGCGCAGCTCCACATCGCCACTGTTGTACCAGGCGAAGAGCGCCTGCCCGCCATCACCCAGCGGGTTATCGGGGCTGTCGTTCGGCCCCGCGACGAAACCGTCCAGCGACATCGAAAGCTCAACAATTGTCTTGCTCATGAGCGGCCCCCATCGTTTCAGTACCTTCTGTGCCAGTGGCCCCAGTGGAGGTTGAAGCGCACTCCTTAGATGCAGGTGCAAGCACCTCTGGGTTGACACAAGGTAGTCGTTCGAGCAGGCGCTCATTCGACAGCGAACGTGACCAAAAAGGCAGCTTCAGGCTCCGCCCTCTTCTGAAAACGGCCCGCCGAGCCGAAATGCTGGCACGCTCACCTGCCCGTCAACCGAACAGTCAGCGCTACCTGGAACAGTTCGAAGCGCCAGCTGTAGGGTCAACGATCGGGAATGCGCGTTTCTGAATGTCAGCAGCGCGCCGCATGCGCTGCTCCTCCTCGGAGTGACGGCAACATTGCAGCCGAAATCACCGAGGCTGTGGGGTGCTTGACTGTCTTCCCCCAAGCGCACTGTCAAACTGTGATATCGGTGGGCAGCCAAAGGGTTGCGAGGACCACAGTCGCAGGCGCTGCATCTGACGCCATCAGGAAGAGCTGCGGCATCGTATCCACGTGCTGATGAGCCGGAACGACCAGCGTGTCGTCACGCGCAAGCGTCACTGCTTGCTCAGCACCGGCGCTGATCGTGGGCGCACCCGCGATGCTGTAGACGATCTGAACCAGTTCGCGTGTACCGACGACGCCTTGTTCCAGTGCCGGACGTGGCCACACGAGTTCGTCAGCACCGACGGTCACCACGCTCGCAGCAGCGATACCATCGGCGCGATAGATCAGGTTGAATGCGATAACGGGGCCGTCCACGAGCGTGGCATCGACCTCCCACTCGCCGTGAAACTGATACGGCGTGTTACGCGCCAGAACGACCTCTTCAGACGGATTGCGGAAGTGCAGTCGAAGGCCATCGCCGTGGATCGGCAGGTGGAGACGACTACGCCCTGCGAAGAAGCTGTAGGGGGCATCGCGCTCGATCACGGCCGTGCCCACCCACCAACGGGCGGCGGCAGGGGAGGAGATAGCGTCGGCTGGCTCCGCCCAGATGCCTTTGGTCGTGCCACCTGCCCAGATGCCCGGCAAATAGGTACGATGGCTGATACGTATCACGGGTGTGCCATATCTCGCTGTGCTCTACACAAGGACGGCGACCGCCTCGGTCTCCAGCAGCAGCCGCAGCGTGGTAAGTAGTACACGACGTCGTACGGCAGGCTGCACGGTGGAGCGTTGATGCCCTCGCAGGAGCGGGTGCGTTCGTTGGCGTCTCGGCGTCACCTGCGCTCGAGCAGGACCAGAGGTATGGGTCGGCTGGTCTTGCGCTGGTAGCTGGCATAGAGTGGGAAGAGCTCCACGAGCTGTGGCCAGAGGCGCTCGTGCTCGTCGGGCGTCGCCGTCTGCGCCATAGCGGGGAAGATATCTGCCAGCACCTGAACGCGCACCGCGGGGGTTTGCAGCAGGTTGCGATACCAGTCCGGGTGCTCATCGGCGCCGCCCTTCGATGCTACGACCACGTAGCGGTCGCCGTCGGTGGCGTAGTACAGCGCCGAGCGACGTGGCTTGCCCGAGCGACGACCCAGCGTGGTCAGCAGCAGCGACGGCACGCCGTGCCAGATGTGTCCCTCCGCGCCATTCGTCTCTACATAGCGGTGGATGTGTTTGGCCACCCAGCCGGTGGGGCTGTCGATTGGCTCCTGGTCCAAGGCGGTCACGTGTTTCCTCCCAGTTTGGTGCATGTCTTCTCACGAACCACGGTACTATAGCACAGCGCGATGGTGTTGCTGCTGCCACATTCATATCGCCCTGCCGCGCATTGGTCAAGGTGCAGGCACTCCAGTGTCTCAGCGTTCTCAACCTATCGGAACGCGCATTATGATACGTTAGCGGAATAGAGAACGACAAAGTCAGTAAGAAAGCTCTTCCTGATGCCCTACAGGCGTTTGAGGTGTCAACCATTTCTTCTCCAGATGCTTTTCCAACTGATCGTGCGCAACCGGTAGGCTTGGGAGCGGTTGGGCTATCAATGCTGAACAACAACTATAGGGGCCGGCCCAGCTCATGCCAATAATCAAGCGGCTCCTGCATTTAGCCATAGGGATACAGAAGGCGCACCAGGTCAAGTGGCACCGGCGCTTACCGCAAACGCGGACTGCGCCTTGGGGAGCCAGAACGGCAGCCGCAGCATCGCCGGCAGCGGGCCGCGCGGGTCGTAGGCGGTGCGCAGCACGCTGCCCCGCTTGCGTATCTCCCAGCGCAGCCATTCCCACAACGCCCGCGCTGCGGCAACCGCCCTTTCTCCGGAACCAGAGCTGATCCACCACCACCTCGTTCACCACACCATTTGCTGGCAGCAGGCGCATCACCCGGCGCGCGAGCTGCAAACTATTGTAGCGACCGTCATGTGCCGACAACCATCGCTCGCTCGTGCATAAACGACCTATACCCCTAACTCAACCGCTGGTTAAACAACTCGCCGAACCCCGCTCAGTACCTGATCGACGACCTTCTCCCCAAACTCCTCGGTAAGCGGGGCCGAACGGAGCAGTAAACGGTAGTAAATCGCGCCGAAGATGGTGTCGATCAGTATATCGGGATCAGTATCTGCCACGAATTCACCTGCGGCTATTCCGCGCTCAACAGCCGCCACTGTCTCAGCGCGCCGTTGACCGATGTGCCGATCGTACAGTTCTTGGAGGACGGCTGGCTCACTTTGACCCTCCGCGATGAGGTCAGCGATAACCTTCCCAAAGAAGCCATTGAACAACGCGATAAGGCTGTGCACCGCACTACGAATGACCGTTTCCGCCGAACCCGTCAATGATGGCACGGAGTCGTTATTCACGAGCCACTTCTGCAACACCGCGATGGCGAGCGCGGCTTTGGTCGGCCACCACTTGTAGAGCGTCGGCTTTCCTACTCCGGCCAGCTTGGCCACCGCCTCCATGGTCACATCACGAACCGAGCGCTCCTGCAATAACTCGTACACCGCCTCCAAAATGGTGTCGTGAGACGCGGCCGTTTCGCTGCGCGGTCGGCCACGTCGGCGACGCTGCTGGTGCTGCATGTCTTTCATACTCCTATTTTATCTGAACGCAGCGAAAAGACAATTGACAAAACTCACTATGTAAATTATAATTTACGTAACGTTCAGTAAATTATAATACGGGAGACGATAATGCATGTATTAGTGATCGGATCAGCGGGCAAGACCGGGCGATTGGTGGTGGAGCGAGCCGTTACCGCTGGACACCATGTGACCGCCTTCGTTCGCGACCCTAGTCGTTACACCGCACCACCTGAGGTTCGCATCCTTTCTGGAGATGCAACCAATCCGGCAACAGTATCCCAAGCGATGGTCGGACAGGACGCCGTGATCGCTGTGATCGCTGGTAAGACCCCATGGCGAACAACGGCGCTCGAACAAACGGCTGCGCGCGCCATCGTCGCCGCCGCACAGCAGCACAGCACGCACCGGATCATCGCGGTCTCAGCAATAGGTGTGGGCGATAGCGCGGCACACGTACCACTCCTGTTTCGGCTCCTGGTGCTGCCCACCTTCCTGCGTGGCTCGACCGCAGACAAGGCAGCGATGGAGCGGGAGATCAAACACGGTGGAGTTCCGTATGTGCTGGTTCGCCCCGCGGTGTTGAATGATCAGCCTGCCGTCAATGCAACGCGCGTACTGACGGGATCAGAGAAAGGTCGCCAGATTAGCAGGGCTGACGTCGCCGCGTTTGTGGTCGAGCAACTGACAACCGACACGTATCTGAACCGAGCCGTCACGATTGCCAACCGCTAACCGGGCGTGCGCATCAATAATGCTGCGGATGCTTGGTGGCGGATCTGCCGCTGCTGCGCGCGGCTTCGTGCTCTATCGGCGGTCAGCGGGCGGTCCCGCGGCGCATAACGCGCATTGGCTGCGGTGACGAATCCACGCATGGCGTCATCATAGGGGCAGGCTGGGTCTGCAAATACTTCACCCGCCCCGCTCTCGTTCACCAAGATCGCAACGGCACTCGGTCGCGCCAGCCGACAACTTCTTCACGAAAGGACACGCCCATGCCATCCTCAAGCGACAGTTCGTTGGAGACCGCCATCAAAGGCCTGCGCACCACTCCACCTTCACGCCTCCCCTACCAGGCCAACGTGCTCGTCAGGTCGTTCTTCCTCGAGCGACCTGCTGGCAACGTGGTCGTCTACAACTCTCCCGGCCTGACATCGGCAGCGACGCACATTCGGGATCTCGGTGGGGCAACCCGCCTGCTCACCAACCATAGCCACGAGGCGATGTACGGCGAGCCCGATCTCGACGTGCCGGTATTCGTCCACGAGCGCGACCGAAGTGAAACCGTCCGGTCGATGCGCGTAGCCGGTGTCTTCACCAGCCGACAGATGATCGATGACGACCTCGAGGTGATCCCCACACCAGGGCACACCCCGGGCACGACG
>JACMIM010000799.1 GCA_014381165.1 Roseiflexaceae bacterium | reverse complement strand
TTTGTGCTCTTCCGACCCTTCGCGCTCTTCGCGCTCTTCGCGGTTACTATTCGGCCCTTTTCGGTTCACCCCTACCCACATGACAAACGATACAATTCTAAAAATCGAGAACTTGCGTTTTCGTTACCCGGACGGGCGGGCAGCGCTGGGCGGCGTTTCGCTCCAGGTCGAGCGTGGCGAAAAGGTGGCGCTGGTCGGGCCGAATGGCGCTGGCAAGAGCACGCTCATGCTGCACCTCAACGGCATTCTCGGCGGTGAAGGCCAGATAAGCATTGCGGGCGTGCCGTCGAAGGAGAATGTGGCCCGGACGCGGGCTGCAGTCGGCCTGGTGTTCCAGAACCCCGACGACCAGTTGTTTTCGCCGACTGTGTTCGAGGATGTCGCTTTTGGCCCGCTGCACATGGGCCTGCCCGAGGCCACGGTACGCGCTCGTGTCGCCCGTGCGCTCGATCAAGTGGGCATGGCCGCGTATGCCGAGCGGCTCTCGTACCACCTGAGTGTAGGCGAGAAAAAGCGCATCGCAATCGCCACAGTGCTCTCGATGCAGCCGGAGTTGCTGGTGCTCGACGAGCCATCGGCGGGGCTCGACCCGCGTGCGCGCCGCAGCCTGATCACGTTGCTGCGCGAGCTGCCGCTGACCATGCTGGTTTCCAGCCATGATATGATGATGGTGCGTGAGCTGTTCCCCCGCACGGTGATTATGGACGGCGGCTTGATCGTAGCCGATGGGCCGACAGCGGAGTTGCTGGCAAATCCCGAGCTGCTGGAGCGGCACGGGCTGGAGCTGTGAAACGTCGATAGGCAGGAACATATGCGTGCAACCATTCGAGACACCGAAATCTACTTCGACATCGAGGGTGCTGGGTTAGTGCCGGACGGGCCGACGATGCGCGAGAAGCCGGCCATGTTCGCCCTGCACGGTGGCCCCGGCGGCGACCACAGCGGCTACAAGCCCGCGCTCTCGCCACTGGCCGAGAACGTCCAGATCGTGTATGTCGACCATCGCGGGCAGGGGCGCTCGGCGCGCGGCCCGCAGGAAACCTACACGCTCGACAACAACGTCGAGGATCTGGAAGCATTGCGCCAGCACCTGGGGCTGGGCCGTGTGGTGGTGCTTGGCATCTCCTACGGCGGCATGGTTGCATTGGCCTACGCGGCGCGCTACCCACAGCACGTTTCGCACCTGATCGCCTGCGTGACCGTACCCGATCACACGTTTCTCGAGCAGGCGCAGCGCATCCTGGCCGAGCGCGGCAGCCCCGAGCAGCAGCGCGTGGCGGAAGCCTTGTGGGCCGGCAATTTCCAAAGCGATCAGCAGTTGCGCGAGTATTTCGATGTGATGGGGCCGTTGTACTCGCGCACGTTCGACGCCGCCAAGAACGCCGAGAAGCGCGAGCGCGCCATCCTTTCGTACCAGGCGATTAACCAAGGCTTTGGCGGTTTTCTGCGCAGCTTCGACCTCAACGCCGAGCTGCCCAACATCTCCGCGCGCACGCTTGTGATCGGCGCAACCCACGATTGGATTTGCCCGCCCGAGTACTCGCAGCGCATCGCCCAGGCCATCCCGCGGGCTGAACTGCGCATGTTTGAAAACAGTGGCCACTCGATTCTGGCCGACGATCACGCCGCCTTTATTGCCATCGTGCGCGGGTTTCTGACGTATAACCCGTAGCTCGGGTGGCTTTGTACCTGCCATGTAGCTGGTGTTGCTGAAAGGAATGCCTGTATGTTTGGTTTGATTGGTCAGATGAGCGCCGTACCAGGCCAACGGGACGAATTGATTGCAATCCTGCTCGAAGGCGTAGCCGGTATGCCTGGCTGTTTGAGCTATGTCGTCGCGCAGGACCCGAGCGATGCGGACGCGATCTGGATTACCGAAGTTTGGGATAAGCAAGCCAGCCACGAAGCGTCGCTCTCGCTGCCCTCAGTGCAGCAGGCAATCGCCAGGGGCCGTCCGCTGATAGCACACTTTGGCGAAAGCGTCGCGACAACACCGATTGGGGGACACGGGCTGGCCTTGCCGGGGGAGTAAATCATTTCTCGGCGTGGTTGAGTTCGCTCGTGAGCCGCAGAACCGCAGAATTGCCGAACCGGGTCGGCAGTTCTGCGGTTCTGTGGTTCGCCCGACATAAGCCTAGCGCTGGCGGCGCAGGCCCTCGGCCAGCAGATAGAAGCCCAGAATCGCCAGCGTAAACGCAAGCAGCGGCAGCCAGACCAGCCAGGGAGCGCTTTGAAACCAGGGTGAGCCAACAGCGATCATGCCGCTCCAATCGGGGTGAACTGGATCAACCACTGGCGTCAAGTAGACCTCATTGGTAGCAAAAACTGAACCTGCTACATAGATCCGCAGAATGCCTAACTCGGCAATCAACAGCAATGCGGCGGCCACGGCATAGGCAGCTTCGGTCAGCAATAGGCCACGCATATTAGGCAGGATATGGCGCAATAGTACGCCAAGGGGCCTGCGACCAATAGTTGCTGCGGCCTCGACAAATGGTCGCGTACGAAGTTCACGCACTGCGGTTAAGCAGCGGCTGCTGACTTCGGCCCAACCAGTCAAGCCAAGTAGAAACGCTAGCAGCAGCGTTTTTGACAGTGAACCATCATTAGGCAGCAATGAAACAATTATGACCCCAAATAACAACGCAGGAATAGCCGCAACCGCAGCACCAACCGCATTAACCACACGAGCGACAGCTACAAACCAGCCGGCTGTCATACCCAGCAGAACCCCAATCAGCAGGCGTGTTAGCGCAGTAATGGTCGCAAAGGCTAATGTGAAGCGCGCGCCATGAATCAAGCGGCTGAGCAGATCGCGCGCCAGGTGATCGCTGCCTAGAATCATATCTCCTGTGCCAGGTGGGTAGGGCAGTGGAAGCCTGCGGCCTTCGCTGGTTAGGACGCTTGGCGTCAATGGGTCGAATGGGGCGAGCCAAGGCGCTAGCGCCGCGCAGATCACAAATCCCATCACCAGCAGCACGCCAGCCACCAGCGGTAGATTCAACTCGAGCTTTGGCAGCTGGCGGCTGAATGTTGCAGATAAGCTTGTCATACTGCCCCCAGTTCGTGGCGCTGTAGTGAAGTACCCCACAGCGCCAGTCGACCAAGTGCATCAGTAATCACAAAAAATAATACCAGTATTACCGCCGCACCAACCTCGACTGGTTCGGGTTTGTAGGTCGGTATGCCCAGATTATTGATCTGAAGCAACAGCTTGCTCAGTCCGGTCCAGTTGTACAGATACTCGACCAGAATCATCGAGCCGACCAGCACACGCAGCGTGCCAAGCGCTCCGCCGAGCAGCGGCAGGTACAGCAGTGGCCGTGTGTGCTGCCACCACAGCCGCAGCCCGCCCAGCCCTTTGGCCCGCGCAACCGTCATCCACTCGTGGCGGCTGACCTCGTTTTGCGCCAGTGCCACGGCCTGCGCGAAATACGCGCCACCACGCAGCGCCAGCGCCGCCACCGGCACAAGCAGGTGACGGTCGAAGCCATAGCCTTGTGTGTAGGCCAGACGTACTCCGGTGCGCTGGGTAATATCGGCAACTGTTGAGATCAGCAGCAGGATTATCAGAAACGAGGGCAGTGCCAGGGCAATCATGTTCAGCCCGAACAGCAGCGCGCCCAGCCCGCGCCCACGGGTGGCGTCCATCAGCACGCCCCAGCCTAGGCCCAGCACCAACGAGGCCGCCAGGCTCACGCCAAGCAGCTCCAGCGAGCGTCGGCCAGAATCGACGATCTGTTTGCTCATGAGTTTGCGTTTGTTCGGCGTGGTCGCAGCACCCACGAGATTGCCGGAAAACAGGCCATGGAAGTAATCGGCGACTGCGCCGACATAGGTGCCCGTTTGCGCGCCGTAGCTCACTGGATCGAACGGGCTGAACTGGTAGGTTTCACGCCGCCCCATGGTCAGCAGCACGATTAGCACAACGCTGACCACCAGCGTAACAAGCAGCAGCAGCGCCTGGGTGAAGAGTGCGCCAAGGCCGGGCGTGTTCCGGCGCGATGTAGGAGCAACATTGATTGACAAAAGGTTTGAACTCCCATTGTTGTGCAGATAAGGCTTCTAGAAATTACACACAGAACCGCGCCGAATGGTTCAATCGTTTCGCCCCACCGCTCCACCACATCTAGCCGCGAAGATGCTACGCCCCTGCGGGTTTTTTGACAACCTGCGCTGCTCCGCTATCATGCTGGCAACGCTGTGTGATTATCTGGATTTCGAATGAAACGTTTGTCGCTTGCAAGCTATGCGCCGCTGCTTGGTGTTCTTGTGCTTGGGCTGGCCCTGCGCCTGCTGCTGTGGAATAACCTGCCACGCCCTGGCCTGATCTCCGACGAGGGCGAATATCTGGCCGCTGCGACCTGGCTGGCCCAAGGGCGCAATTTCTCCTGGTACCTTGGCTACCTGTGGACGCGCGCACCGGTGTATGCGCTGTTCGTGGCCGCGCACCTATTTCTATTTGACGATCTACGCGCAGTGTACGTTACACAAATCGCGTTCAGCCTGCTCAATGTGGTGTTGGTCTACGCGCTCTGCCAATCAATTACCCAATTAACCACCCATCGCTTTCGCACCGCCAGCATCGCCGCGCTGCTGATGGCGCTGTATCTGCCGTTTGCCACCTTCACGCAGGTGTTGCTGTCGGAAACGCTGTATCTGACGCTGCTGCTCGGCGGCTTTCTGGCGCTGGTACGCGCTTCAGCCCTCAGCCCTCAGCCCTCAGCCTTCAGCCCTCAGCCCTCAGCCCTCAGCCCTCGCGTTGGGTGGGTGGCGTTGGCCGGGGTGCTATTTGGGCTGGCGACACTGACGCGCAGCCTGACGCTGGCGTTTTTGCCGCTGGCGGCGCTGTGGGTGGCCGGCATCGGGCACTCGGCACCCCGCGACTGGTGGCGGCTCACGCGCCGTGGAGTGCTCAGCGGTGCAGTCTTCCTGGCCTGCGCGGGCGCGCTGATTCTGCCCTGGACAGTGTACAATTCTGTGCGACTTTACGATGGGTTGGTGGTGGTCGATACCAGTGGGGCGTTCAACTTGCTGCTGGGGGCGCGGACGGCATATGATAGCGGGCGCAATGACGCCGCGACCCGCGATTTTGTGTTAATTTTACTTGGCCAGAAAGAGGCATCGAAGCTGACAACTCCTGCCTGCGCAACGTTGCCAGCGCCACTGCCGTCATCGCAAGCAGCCCGCCAATCGGCCATGACGCGTGAAGGGCTATGCCTGATCGGCGCGAAGCCGCTGGCGTTTATCCAGAAATCGCTGGGCGAGCTGGTAGATCTATTCCAGATCAACTAC
>JACMIM010000798.1 GCA_014381165.1 Roseiflexaceae bacterium | reverse complement strand
AGCGTCCCCTGCAACGCCGGGTTCGGCCCATTGTCACGCGCGCCGAGAATGGCGTGCCACGTACTGACGAAGCACGCTGTCCATTCGCGACTGCCAACCTTCACCGGTGGACTTGAAGTACTCCACGACCTCTGGGCTGTAGCGCACTGACACCAGCAGCTTCTTGCTCTCGGACTTCGGCCGACCGCGCAAAGCTCGAATCGGAACCATGGCCTTCAGTTGCTTTGGCGTGAGCGGCTGCGCGTCAGGATCGCTTCTGGCTGCCGCAGTAATGGCTTTGTCTTCTTCTGCGGTTGGCATGAGGACAGCGGGTCGCTTAGAGATTTTCGACATAGTGCTTTACCTCGCGACGATTGGCGCGGCGCAGGCTGATGATCCTTCGCACGTCGCCACGATCTACAAATGCCACGTAGTACAGGATCTCGGTTTTCGGAGCGAGCGCGATCATTCGCGTCTCGTTGTACTCGAACCGGTCATCAACCCACACCAGCGCGGCCTCCCAGTCGAGCTCGCCTGCCATGAACCTGACATTTGCGCACGCTGGACTCGGGAGATTTTTTCTGCTACGTTAGCGGCATGCTCGTAGCAGGCCGAGAATTCACCGACGAGATTATCGAACAGATTCGCGACGCGGTGCGCAGCACGGCGCAAGTGACGCGTTGTGGATTGTCGCGCTTGGTGTGCGGCTGGTTGGACTGGCATGCTGCGGATGGTCGAGCGAAGGAGGCGAGTTGCCGTGCGGCGCTGCTGAAGTTGGAGCGGCGGGGCGTCATCGAATTGCCGCCGGCGCGAGAGGTCAGCTTCGAGCCGCGCACGCAGGCGGCAGCGCAGCCCGAGCCGGTGTGGCCGCGTATCAAGGCGCCGCTGTCGAAGCTGAGCGGGATTACGCTGGTGGTCGTTAACGGGGACAAGGCGTTGTCAGGTCACTGGCGAGCGATGATGAAGGCGCACCATCCATTGGGTGATGGGCCGCTGTGCGGAGCCCAGCTGCGCTATTTGATTACCAGCGACCAAGGGGTTCTGGGGGGCTTGAGTTTCAGCGCAGCGGCATGGCGGCTTAGCGTGCGCGACGAACGGATTGGCTGGAGCGATGGGACGCGGGCGGCGAGACTGTCGCAGATTGTGTCGAACAGTCGATTTTTGCTGGTGCCCACAGTGCAGGTGCCACAGTTGGCTTCCCATGTCCTAGGCTTGGCGACGAAGCGCTTGGCCGGCGATTGGCAGCAGCGCTATGGTGAGCGACCGGTGCTGGTGGAGACCTTCGTCGACAGCAGCCGCTACCGAGGCACCTGTTACCGCGCGGCCAACTGGATCGATCTCGGGTTGACCCAAGGGCGAGGCCGGCAGGATCGAGCGCGCCAAGCAGAAGTGGCGCCCAAACAGGTATTCGTATATCCGTTGCAGCGCAACTGGCGCAAGATATTGACGGCGCCACTGGAATTGTCGCGCCTGATGCCCTCGGTGCGAGCGCAGCCGCCGGCCGACTGGGCAGAAGAGGAATTCGGACGCTGCCGATTAACTGAGCGGCTCACCCGGCGCTTGATGACGATAGCGCGTGATTTTTGGGCTCGCCCCATGGCCAACATTCCAGAAGCTTGTGAGAGCACGACCAAGGCGCAGGCGGCCTATCGTTTCCTGGCCAACGACGACGTGCTGTTTGAGACCTTGTTGCAAGCGCATTATGCGGCCACCGAAGGGCGCATCAGCGAGTTGGATCAGGGTTCGGTCATTCTGGTGCCACAAGACACCACCAGTGTGAACTACACCAAGCTGGAGAACATCGACGGCCTGGGCCCGATCGGTAGCAGCGCCGAAGGGGCTAAGGGTCTGCATCTGCACAGCAGCTTAGCGATGACGGTGCAAGGCGTACCGCTAGGCTTTGTCGACGCCCAATGTTGGGCGCGCGATCCGCAGGCGTTCGGCAAGAAGGCACAGCGCCATACCTTAGCCATTGAACAGAAGGAAAGCTATCGCTGGATCAAGAGCTATCAGGCGGTGGCGACGGTGCAAAAGCGTCATCCGCAGCTCACTCTGGTGAGCATGGGCGATCGGGAAGCGGATATCTACGAGCTGTTTGCCGAAGCGGCGCGCGCGCCCACGGGTGCGAAGCTGCTCATTCGTGCCAAGCACGACCGCCAACTGCAAGACGAACAGGAGCGCTTGTTCGACACGATCCAGGCGCAGCCGATCGCCGGGTATCAGCTCGTCAAACTGCCCAGGCAGAAGCATCGCCCAGCGCGCGAGGCCAAACTGGCGATGCGTTTTGCTGCGCTAACCTTGTGTGCGCCGCAAGACAAGCGGCAGCTGCCGCCGATCGCTACCTGGGCGGTACTGGCCAGAGAAGAGCACGCCCCCAAGGGCGCCGAACCGATTGAATGGCTGCTGCTCACCGACATGACGGTGGAGAACTTCGAGCAAGCGAGCGAGAAAGTGGCGTGGTATACCCAGCGCTGGGGAATCGAGGTGTTTCATCGCACTCTCAAGAGCGGCTGCCGCATCGAAGATCGCCGGCTTGGCCATGCTGACCGGCTGGAAGCCTGCCTGGCCATCGACATGGTCGTCGCGTGGCGCATCTATCATATGGCCAAGCTCGGGCGTGAGGTTCCCGAGCTCCCATGCGAGGTCTATTTTGAAGAAGCCGAGTGGAAAGCCCTGGTTGCCTATAGCACGAAGAATCCCGTGCCGCCCGAACAACCGCCCAGCTTGCGCGAAGCCATCCGCATGGTGGCGAAGATAGGGGGTTTCCTGGGACGTAAGTCCGATGGCGAACCCGGCACCCAGACCCTTTGGCGTGGCTTGCAACATCTGGATCTCATGACTGAGGTCTGGCGCGTGATGGCCAGCGGCCCATGAACCACAGCTGTGCTGCCAATCGAACTGCAGCCGTATTGAGCGAAGAACTCCTCAACGATTGCTCCTTGGATGGCCATTGCCTGGCTGCTGCAAGATAGCCAAGATAGCGCAAGCTCCTGCACCTGGCTTTGCTGATCGAGCCGCTGCACTCCCTGTTGACAACGCGTAGGCACTGCTCGGTTGGGCCGCGCCAACACTTCATCGCGCGTGAAGAAGTCCCGAGCGACTGCACGCCGCCGATCACCAGTCGTATACCTTCGTGCCGCTACAGCAATGATTATGACCTTCTCAGTTTCAGCAAACAGCTCGGTAGTCTGCCAGCCTAGTCAGTCTGTTTGCTATGAGCATCGGTCGCCAGAACATCGCGCAATTGCCGCTTGCGTGGAAAGAATTACCGCGTCCAGCGTGCGCAAATGTCAGGCCATGGACAGGGACACGCCGTGCCTCGTTCGGTTTGCCTCGTCCTTGGCCGGATCGACCTCGATTCGCATGCTTTACTGTAGCTACAATAACAGCACTTGTCAAACGAACCGCGCGGCGAGTTTCTATGGGGGGTCGGGATAGAAATGTGGCGCGCGCGCAATCTTAGGGT
>JACMIM010000797.1 GCA_014381165.1 Roseiflexaceae bacterium | reverse complement strand
GCTGCTTTCGCTCTGGCTGGTTCTGCGTAGCTACCTGCTCACCCACGATGACCTGGCCGAGCGCCACCGGCGGCGATTTTTTGCGATTGCAGTGCTGATCGCGGTCAGCGGCGCGTTTCTGGCCTCGGCGGCGCGCGAGTTTGGCTTTTCGCAATTTATCGGCCACGCACTGATGGACGCCGGCCTGGCGATGATGGCCTACATGGTGCTGGCTCAGCGGCTGTTGCTGCCCGCCCGCGTGGCTCGGCGCACCTTTGTGCGCTCGCTGCTGGGCGGTGGATCGACTGCGCTGCTCATTCTGCTGATTATGGGGGGCGAACCACTGGTCGGTCGGCTGCTTGGCGTCGATACACCGCTGCTGACGGTCTTTGCGCTGGTTACGCTGCTTGCGATCTTTGGCCCCGCCCGCGACATTGTTGGCGCGTGGCTCGACCAGCGCTTTTTTCACCGCGAGTTCGATTACGGCCAGCTGCTGCGTGCTGTCAGCAACGACCTGTTCGAGCGTGGCGACCTGGCCGGCCAGTTGGAGGCCGCGCTTGGGGCGATCTGCCGCACGCTCCAGGTGCGCTCCGGCGCGGTGGCCGTGCGCGAAGCGGCCGGGCTGCGCGTGCTGGCCAGCTATGGCAGCGAGCCAGTCGCCGCCGACGCATTTCGGCAGGTAGCTGATTTAGACGTGGCCGAGCTGCACCACGGCGCATGGGCGGCGTGGCCACTGGCCCGCTTGCTGCTGCCGCTGCGCCGTGGCGAGCAAACCTTGGGCTTGCTTGCGCTGGGGCCGAAGCGCTCCGATGAACCGTATGGCGAGGTCGAGCGCGTGCTGCTGGATTCGCTGGGGCGTTATTTGGCGCTCGCAATCGCCCACGCGCGCACTCAGCAGGAGGAGGAGTTGGCGATGGCGGTGCTGGCCGAGCAGAGCCGCCAGCTTCAAGCCGAGCAGGCTGCGCTGGAAGTTCAGGCCCAACAGGCCCGCCAGATGCTCCAAGCCGCCCCGGCCGTCGCGCCGGTGTCTGCACTGCTACGAGTCGCTGCGCTAGGCCCGCTTCATGTCGAGCGTGATGGCGCGCGAATCGAGCGTTGGGGCGGCGACAAGGCCGGTAATTACCAGGCCGAGGGGCTGTTCGCCTTTCTGTTCGACCGGCGCGGCAAGGGCCTGACCAAGGATGAGGCCGAGGAACTGATCTGGCCTGATCTGGTGATTGAAAAGGCCGATGTGGCCTTTCATCGCACGCTTGGAGCGTTGCGCCGGACGCTGGAACCAGGGCTGCGGCGCGGAAACGAAAGCAAGCTGATCACGTATCACCACGAGCGTTACTGGCTGGCTCCGCAGGCGTTGGGCTGGTGCGATCTGGACGAGTACACCCGTGCAGCAGAGCGCGGCCACACCGCACTGCGCCAGCGCGAACTGGCCTCGGCGCGGGCATGCTTCGAGCAGGCTGCCGCGCTCTACCGTGGCGATTATCTGGACGACTGCCCATTCTACGGCGATTCGGCAGCGGTCGAGGAGCGCCGTAATCAACTGCGTCAGCAGCAGGCCGCCGTGCTGCTTGGGCTTGGCAGCGCCTACGAGCAATTGGGCATGGTTGGCGAGGCGGCCACCGCCTACCGAGGCGCGCTGACCGCCAGCCAGGATGACTGCACGAAAGCCGATGATGCACTTGAGCGATTGGCAGCCTGAGGCGGGCGCAGCGGGCGGGTTGAAAACCGCTGCTGCGATGCAAAACACGCTGAAGCGCGTTGACTTGCTCCAACGCGCTTCAGCGCGTTTCGGGATATCAGGCGCCGAATTCATTCGGCGGCCGTGGCGGCGCACAAGGTTATTTTCGAAAGTGAAAGTTTGACAAAGCCGAAAATCGAGTGCTATACTTTGGCTGCATTCTCCCGACGGCACGAAGGAATTCCCTAATGACGCTTGAGCATCGTGAGCAAGGCGAGACCCGCCAGCAGATTCTCGGGCTGCTGCGGCGGCGTGGGCCGATGACGGCCGCCGAGTTGAGCCAAGCGCTGGGTATTGGCGCGGTTGGCGTGCGGCAGCACCTTGCGCTGCTCGAGCGCGACGCACTCACTCATGTTCGGGCTGTGCGGCGCGGCGTCGGTCGTCCAAGCCACCTCTACGCGCTCACCGATCAAGCCGAGGCCTTGTTCCCCAAGCGCTACGATCGCATGGCGCTCGACGCCATCGAGTTCGTGGAAACGCTTGGCGGCGCGGCGGCGGTCGATCATCTGTTCACGCACCGCCGTGCCAAGCTCGCACAGCAGTACCTGCCGCGCCTGGCTGGCAAGCCGCGTGTGGCCCAGGTGGCCGAGCTGGCGCGGCTGCTGAACGAGCAGGGCTACATGGCCGATTGGTCGCAGGAGCCGGATGGCTCGTTTACGCTGGTCGAGCATAACTGCCCAGTAGACTGTGTCGCCCGCGAGTATGCGCAAACCTGCTCGCACGAACTGATGCTGTACGAAGAAGTTCTCGGCACACCTATTGCCCGTGAAGAGTCCATGTCCAATGGTGGCACCTGCTGCCGCTACCGTATCCCGGCGATCTAACAGGAATTCAGCGTTCAAGTTCAGCCTGCAGCCCCCTGCTGCTCCTGAAGCTCCTGCTGAATATTGAATTGGGTACAAGGAGGCTTTCCCATGGCATTCGAACTTCCGCCGCTGCCGTATGACTTCGCCGCGCTGGAGCCGCATATTGATGCGCAGACCATGCAAATTCACCATGATCGCCACCACAACACCTATGTGACGAATCTGAACGCCGCGTTGGAGAAGCACGCTAATCTCCAATCGCAATCGATCGAGGAGATTCTGCGCAACATCAATGATGTGCCGGAGGAAGTGCGCCAGGCCGTGATCAACAATGGCGGCGGTCATCACAATCACTCGATGTTCTGGGAGATTATGGGGCCGAATGGCGGTGGCGAGCCGACCGGCGCGCTAGCTCAGGCGATCAATGAGTCGTTCGGCAGCTTTGCCGATTTCAAGGCCCGCGTGATCGATGCCGGCACCAAGCGCTTTGGTTCCGGCTGGTCGTGGCTGGTCAAGGACGGCAGCGGCAAGCTGATGGTGTTGAGCACGGCCAACCAGGATAGCCCGCTGATGCAGGGCCTTTCGCCCATCCTCGGCGTTGATGTCTGGGAGCACGCCTACTACCTGAAGTATCAGAACAAGCGCCCCGATTATCTCAATGCCTGGTGGAACACGGTCAACTGGGACAAAGTGGCCGAGAAGTTCGGTGCGTAGCACGGTTTGACATCGGTGATC
>JACMIM010000094.1 GCA_014381165.1 Roseiflexaceae bacterium | reverse complement strand
TCGAACTCTCGACCGACCAAGGCCGAAGCTGGCACACAGCCGATATGACCAGTGCCGATGCTGTGGGCAGCTGGTGCTTGTGGCGGGCACAGCTCGACATAACTAACGTAACTACCAGCATCATTGTACGGGCCTGGGATACAGCCGCCAACAGCCAGCCAGCGCTGGTCGAGCAGGTCTGGAATGCCAAGGGATACATGAACAACGCATGGCACCGTGTCCCGGTGATCGTAGCAGGGGCGCAGTAAGGGCGTGCTGCCGCCAGCAGCACGCCCTTGCTGCGCCCCTGCTACAACAGATGCCGCACTTCCGGCAGGTACTTCTCGAACGATGCGGTATTGACCACGACCACGCGCTCGCCGCGTTTGAGCATGCCCTGATCGGCCAGCGGTTCAAGTGCGGCGAAGCAGGCGGCTGTCTCGGGGCAAAGCCACCAACCAGTTTCGCGCCAGAGCGCAGCGAACGCTGCGGCGGTCGCGTCCTCCTCGACTGCGATTGCGCAGCCGCCGCTGGCGCGGATGATTTCCAGCACCATGAAGTGGCCGACGCCGCCAGGCACATTCAGCCCAGTGCATAGCGTCGGCCCCGCTGCGACCGGCGTGGTATCGGCGGCACCGCTGCGCCAAGCATTGACGATCGGCGGGGTTGCGGCGGCCTGCACGCAGACCATGCGCGGGCGCTCGCCGCCGATCACGCCAAGTGCTTCGAGTTCGGCAAAAGCCTTCCACATGCCCAGCACGCCGGTGCCACCACCAGTTGGATAGACGATCACATCAGGCAGTTGCCATCTACGGCTGCTGCTCTGCGGCTCGGCCAGCTCCAGGCCAAGCGTCTTCTTGCCCTCGATCCGCCAGCCCGGCTCCTGAAACGTTGCCACATTGAAGTAGCCCTGCGGCAGGTAGCGCTCGCGCAGCAGCGCGCCAGCTTCGCGGATGGTGCCGCGCACAAACGCCAACTCGATTTGGGCATGGCGCGCGGCCAACGCGGCCACGCGGCCCTGAATTGGCATAGGCGTGTTGTCGGGCATCACCACTACCACGGCCAGATCGCCCGCTAGCGCATAGGTTGCAAGCGAATCGCCGGCGTTGCCCTGGGTGGGAATTGCCAATTGTGTTAGACCATAGTGCCGCGCCATGGCTACAGTCATGGCCATGCCACGATCCTTGAACGATTGGGTTGGATTTGCGCCAAAGCCAGTCTCGGCCTTGCCCTCGTCTTTCACCTGGAGCGTCAGGCCCAGCGCACGCGCCAAGGGGTGGCGCGAATAATCACGGAGTGGCGTGCAACCCTCGCCAAGCGGCACGATATGGCGGCGGTCGTCGGCATTGGCAATGTCGAGCGGCAGCAACGCACCGAAGCGCCACATGTCGCGCCGCTCCGGGTGGTACCAGGCATAATCTGGCAGCTCGAATGCTAGCCGCTCTAGATCGAGCACTATTTCGACTGGCCGGCCGTCGAGTGGATCCAAGTTCATTGGCGTATCGGCCCGGTAGTGCTGGCCCGAGCCAAGGCCGCGCAGGTGGGAAATGTAGCTCACGCTAGCTCCCTTCCGCGCACGACCAGCGCGTGTGGCCCCTCGCCACGCGCAGCCAGCTGTGCATCGACGGCGGAATCACCCGGCCCGACCAGCCTGAGTATTGTTTCGCCCAATTTGAGTGATTCCAGTGGCGCGGTAGGCGGCAAGCCCAACAGCGCCCGGTAGCGCGCCGCACTGGCTGCAAGGTCGGCGACGGCGATCACAACTTCGGCAATGCCGGTCGCGCCGTTTGCATGCTGTTGTGCCGGGCCAGCAGGAACACGCAACGAACGCGCGGTCAGGTCGGCGCACAAAAAAGGTAGATCGGGCGAGGGCGCTAGGCCCGTTTGCCAGCGCAGTTCCTGGCCGTCCGGCCTGCGCCGCCCGCCACCATCGGGGCCGGTGTAGGCCAGTCCCACCGCATGAGCTGCGGCGATCTCGGCGGTGATGTTTCCGGGCAGCAGCGCCCAGTCGATCAGCCCTTCGCCGGCTGTGGTGTGCCGCCACCAGCGGTGTTCCGGGGCGTCGCGTAGAAAGGCGATCAGCTCGAGGTAGCTGCCCTCGGCAAAGGAGATCAGCGCGTTATGGGTCGCGCCGTCGGTGTGCGCGCCGCCCAGCGTGACGGTGAAGCCCTGCGCAGTGTAATCGCTGTGGGCTTGGGCGAGATCGTGTACCAGGATGACAAGGTGATCGAGTTGATAGCTCATATTCCCCGTAATTCCTATCGTTGAAGTACTTGACAATGTTTATCAAGTATAATAAATTACTGACACAGCCGATTCAGCGCTGGGTCAGAGGCGGTCGAAACGGCCATTGTGCGTTTCTTCATCCGAACCGCATTGCTGGCTTGTATCACGAAAGGAGAGCTGATGACTGCACCATGGACGGCCTTACCCGTGCTCGATATCGCCCGCTTCGAAGGCGAGCCTGCCGAGCGCGCCGCGTTTCTTGAGGAGTTGCGTCGCACGGCTACCGGGCTTGGCTTTTTCTACATTACTGGCCATGGCGTCGATCAGGGCTTGATCGACCAAGTGCTGAATCATTCACGCCGCTTCTTCGCGCTGCCCGAGGCCGACAAGCTTGAGATCGAGATGGTCAATTCGCCGCATTTCCGTGGCTACAATCGCAAGGGTATGGAAGTCACACGCGGCCAGCGCGACTGGCGCGAGCAGATCGACATTGGCGCGGAGCGCGCCGCGCTGCCGCGCGACGGTGATGCGCCAGCCTGGGCGCGACTCCAGGGGCCGAACCAATGGCCGAGCGCGCTGCCCGAACTGCTCCCGACCATTTTAGCGTATCAGGCAGCGGCCAGCGATCTAGCCATCCGCATGGTCAAGATTTTCGCGGCGGCGCTCGGCCAGTCCGAAAATGTTTTCGAGCAGATCTACACGCCCGAGCCACACCATCTGCTCAAAATCATTCGCTACCCAGGCCGCGATGCGACCGAAAGCAGCCAGGGCGTGGGCGCACACAAGGACGGCGGCTTTGTGACAATTCTACTCCAGGACGTACAGAAAGGGCTAGAGGTCGAAGGCGAGGGTGGCAGCTGGATCAGTGCGCCGCCGATTCCCGGCACGTTTGTGGTCAATATTGGCGAGGTGCTGGAGCTGGCCTCGAATGGCTACCTGCGCGCCACGGTTCACCGCGTGATCACGCCGCCAATCGGCAGCGACCGGCTTTCGGTGGCGTTCTTCTTCAGCGCACGGCTCGATTCGACGGTGCCGCTGCTGCGTTTGCCGAACGAGCTGGTCGGGCAGACACGCGGACTGACCGTCGACCCGCTTAATCCGCTGTTTTATGAGACTGGGCGCAACCACCTGAAGAGCCGCCTGCGCTCGCACCCGGACGTAGCCGAGCGCCACCACGCCGATTTGCTGGAGCCTGAGGCCGTGGCCTGAGGCCGGACAGTTTAACCACGAAGAACACGAAGGTCGGATAGTTTAACCACGAAGAACACGAAGAACACGAAGGCCGGAGGAAGAAAAGAAAGAAAAGAACCGGAAAGTTCGGATGCTTCTGACGGTTTCTCACGTCTTCTTGCGTTCTTCGCGTTCTTCGCGCTCTTCGTGTTCTTCGTGGTAACAATTGTCTTCTTGTGTTCTTCGCGGTAAAAAAGCGCACGAAAGGAATGAACATGACGACTGACGAGATCACGTTCACCGGCTTCGATACGCTGGCGCTGCACGCTGGCCAAGTTGCTGACCCGACCACTGGCGCTCGCGCCGTGCCAATCTACGCTTCGACATCGTTTGTGTTCAAAGATTCAGAGCACGCCTCGCGCTTGTTCGATCTGGCCGAGGCCGGCAACATTTACAGCCGGGTCGGCAACCCCACCCAGGAAGTATTGGAGCTGCGCATCGCTGCGCTTGAGGGCGGCGTGGGCGCGCTGGCGGTGGCATCCGGCCAGGCGGCGACGGCCTTCAGCCTGTTGGCGCTGGCTAACCCCGGCGATAATATTATCGCCTCGACCGACCTGTACGGCGGCACCTACACGCTATTCCAGGAGGAGTTCCGCCGGCTACAGATCGAGCCGCGCTTTGTCGATGGTCGCGATTTCGCCGGCTTCGAGGCCGCGATCGACGACCGCACCAAAGCTGTGTTCCTTGAGCTGATCGGCAACCCGCGATTGGACATTATCGATCTGGAGCGGATCAGCGGGATCGCGCATGCCAAGGGTGTACCGGTGATTGTGGATGCGACCACGGCAACGCCGTATCTCAACCGCCCGTTCGAGTGGGGCGCGGATATCATCGTCCACTCGGCCACCAAGTATATCGGTGGCCATGGCACCACGATCGGCGGCCTGATTGTGGACAGCGGTAAGTTCAACTGGGCGAATGGCCGCTTCCCCGAATTCACCCGCCCGGTGGCCGCGTACCACGGGCTGATCTACACCGAGGCCTTTGGCGAGCTGGCCTACATCACCAAGGTTCGCACGCAGCTGCTACGCAACATTGGCGCGGCGCTCAGTCCATTCAACGCATTTCTGCTGCTGCAAGGGTTGGAAACGCTGGGCTTGCGGGTCGAGCGCCATAGCCAGAACGCGCTGGCGGTCGCCAAGTTTCTGAAGGAGCAGGAAAAAGTCAACTGGGTGGTCTACCCCGGCCTGCCGGAGCACCCGAGTTACGCGCTGGCCCAAAAGTACCTGCCGAAAGGCCAGAGCGGCCTGGTTGGCTTTGGCATCAAGGGCGGGCGGGCGGCAGGCGCGCGCTTTATCGAAAGCCTGAAGCTGTTCTCGCACTTGGTCAACATCGGCGATGCCAAGAGCCTGGCGGTTCACCCGGCCTCGACCACGCACCGCCAGCTGACCAGCGAGCAGCAGCAGTCCAGCGGTGTCACCGACGATTATGTGCGGCTTTCGGTCGGCATCGAGACGATCGACGATATCCTGGCCGATTTGGAGCAGGCCCTAGCGCGTGTCTAGCGGGCTGTTGGGGTACGGCATATCGTGATGGGGCACTCGTGCGGCACGGCCTGGCGTGCCGCACGAATGCCCCATCAGTATTAGCGGCATTTCGCCGTGCCGCCGCCGCTGGTCAGTGGCAGAAAGGCGCGTGGGCGAGCGCCCTGCGGTGTAGCTACCGGTGCTGCGGTCGGGCAGGCTGGCAGCGTGGGCGTGGGCGTGGTACTGGTTGCGGTGGGCTGCGCCGTGCCGCCGCTGCCAGTGCCATACAGCGTTGTGACGCCATAGCCGGGAATTGTGACGGTGACCTCGCCATTCTGCACTGCCGCGCTGCCGCTCTTCCACATGCTGCCATCGCTGGAGGTGAAGGTTTGCAGTGTGCTGATGCCAGCGGGCGCGCTGGGCAGGCGAACCCGCATTGTCTGTGCCGTGGCCGAGCTATTGATCAGCACGGTTGTCAGCGTTTTGTTTGCATCGTGGATGTATGCGCTGGCCTCGATGGTGGTCGAACCAGCCACGCTGGCCTGTACGCGCTGGGCGTTCGGGCGGATGTACTTGGCGAAGTGCTTGACCGCAACATACTTTGGCGCGTCATTCTTCAGCGTCTTGTCGGTCAGCGTGAAATCACTGGCGTCGCCGCCGTCGCTGAGCTGCCAGTAGACCCACGCGCTTTGCTGGCCGGCCGTAAGCGCCTGGTGCACGCGCAGCGCCACCGACCACGCGCCATTGCCAGGAAAGCCGCTGGACGGGCTGAGCCACACGGGAGCCTCGCCCGATGTTTCGGTCATCCACGATTTCTTCCCATACGACGTGAAGCCTTTGACATCGCCTGGTATGCCCGCCGCCGGGCTGGCCGTCCAGCCATTGGCCCACCAATCCCACAGCTGCGGCACCGCGCCCGCCGCCGAAACGCCATCGCCCGCGTAGCCGTGGATGTTGTAGAAATCGACCGCTTCGGCTGCGGCTGGGTCGGCCTCGATGTTCTTGAGGTACTGCAGGTTTTTGTGGGCCAGCGGGCCATATTCCCACATGCCGTAGGCATCGCCGCCTAGCAAATCCTCCGGCCCCATGATTTTGATCGGCTTCAGCTCGGGGTACTTATCGAACTCGGCGCGCACCGCCTTGAGCGCCGTGATGTACTCGGGCGACATGGGGTAGGTCATGCTGTTGTAGAAGGTTTCGAAATTCAGCTCGTTCTGGATGCTGATGGCATAGAACGAGACACCGGCGGCGCGCTGGTAGCCCAGCACATAGGCGGCGGTCGAGCGCGCAAACTGGGTCAGCGCCGAGGTATTCTGCACGCCGTCGTTGAACACCGCCAAGGGTGTATTCGAGACATCGAGCTTGCCGCCGGCGAAGTTGCCGCCCCAAATGAACGGCCAGGCCGTGCCATTGCGCGGCCCAATCCCACTCTGCCCGCCGATGGTGTTGCCGGACGCGACTTTCAGCCAGGGCGCGGGCGACCAGATCGAGGCGATGAGTTTGAAATCGCCAAGTGCGGTTTTGCGCGCACTGCCCGCTTTGGCGGCGGTAATGCCGGTTTGTGGCATCTCGGCACTGAAATCGAACAGGCTCTGGTTTTGGGTTGCGTCGGCCTTCATCACGGCGATCGGCGCGCGCCGCCCCGACCACTCGCGGCTGTAGTCCTCGGGGCTGGTGTAGCTGCGCACATTGTTGTCATCGGGGCCGGGCAGCGCCGGGTTGTTGTGGAACCAGGGCGAGTTGTAGGTGAAATCGCTATAGGGCGCGGCGAAATTTGGCGTCAGATCGACGCGCAGAATCGATGCGCCTAGGTCGTCATAATACAGCTTCTGCCAATCAGCGCTTTGTGCGCCAGTGCCAGCAAGGCATGTGCCAAAGCCGTCGATGATCTGAAAGCGCGTGGTCGTGTCGATGGTCACGGTTGCGCTAGCCTGGGCGTAGCTCGGGCGCAGCGTGTAGGCAGCGCCAGCCAGCACCAGCGCGGCGACACAGGCCAGGGCGAATGGGCGAAACCGGAGTGGCATAGAAACTCCTTTGTTGACGCGGTTTTGGCCGGGGGAGAGTTTGGCCGGGGGGTTGCGTCGGTGCATGGAATCGCGCCGGTAGGGGCGGGTTTGAAACCCGCCCCTACCGCGCGCGATTCGATTAACGCTCGTTGATGACGAACGTAATGTTGCGGTATAGGTCGTCGTCCGAGCCGGGTACGATATCCTTCCAGGGGTGTTCCAGGCCGTTGCGCAGCTTGATATAGATCAAGTTGTTGGCCTTATCCTGGTAGTACTTGGTGCCATCGGAGCTGCGCACCTCGTCGATCGATCCCACCGGCGTCATCATGCGCACCCGTGGCGAGGTCGCCCAGTTGTCCCACTTCTTTACATCGAGCGGATTCGGGTCGGTGGTGCCGTAGACCCACGGTTCATTGACCGCGCCGCT
The DNA here is from genome assembly GCA_014381165.1 of Roseiflexaceae bacterium. GTDB lineage: Bacteria > Chloroflexota > Chloroflexia > Chloroflexales > Roseiflexaceae > JACMIM01. The sequence goes on along the minus strand of JACMIM010000094.1, from coordinate 3,969 downwards.
GTACTGCACGGCGAGTATTGCCGAGTCGTTGGCTGAAAGCATGTTCTCGATGCCGAAGTGGATGTTTTTCGGCAATGAGCTGCCTGGAAAGGTGAGTGTGAACTCGCCATTCTTGACCAGTGCGGCGTGGCGCATGTTGCCGAGTTTTGGTGCGGTGTTGCCGTCGCCCACATCCCAGACTGCGCCATTGCTGCGCTCGACCCTGATCGGCATGAGCGCACCCCAGGGCGGGTTGGCGTTTTCCAGCACAAAGCCGTACAGGCCATAGTACGGCCCTGCGCAGCTCTTGCCAGCCTGACCCGCCGGTGCGACATCCTGGCAGGTGGTGCCATCGGTCAGAAACGGGTCATCCAGCGTCCAGTAATTGCCCTTTGGCCCCGCGTAGCCATAGGGGTCCCACAGCGCGCCAGCCAGTGTCCAGTTCTCGCTTTTAATCGGCGGCTGGCGGTAGCCAAACGGCGCGTTGATAAAGCGCAGGTTGCTGTCGCGGAACAGGCCCTTGTCGACCGGGCGAATGTAGTAGTCGAAGGTGTTGATTGCACCGCTTATCTTGCCGGGCACAAGCGGGAGGTTCACAAACAGGTGCTCGCTGACATCGCAGGAGCTGTGGTAGCTAGCCAGACCAGCCGATGGATCATTAGGATTGATCGGCGTGGCATTGTTCAGGCTGTTGCCGATCGAGGCTGAGTTCTTGATGATGCAGTTCGCCGAACCGCGGAACCCCGTAGATGGATTGTCGGCTACGATAAACTTATCGAATGTGCCGCCGCCTTGGCGATGCCACAGCGCCGAACTGTCATTCTTGTAGCTGGTCAAGCGGCTGAGCGTAAATGGCAGCGAGGCTTCGAACGCCACGTTGCCAGGGTCTTTGCCATCGGCCGTGGGGCGGTACGATATGCCCTCAAGCTCGCCCTCGTCGTTTTTTGGCGCATTGTCCATGTGCAGCCCATCCAAGCGGTTCGAGTGGGCGACATTGTTATCGAAGCTGCCGAACGCGGTGTACTTTGGCGCAAAGATCGGCGCGTTCTTGAACAGGCCAAGCGGCTGCGAGGGGAAGGCGTACCAAATGCCGTGCCCGTCGGTATCGGCGGCGACATTGTTGCGGAACGCATTATTCGGATGGGTCAGCCAGTAGCCGGACGACCCGGCGGTGCCGCCGCTCTCGTGCTTGAGCAATTCCTGGCCTTCGGCGGGATTGCGCACCTTCAGCACTAGGTTGTGGTCAAAGGTGTTGCGTTGCTCGACGCCGTCCTCGAGAAACATGGCGTGGCCGACAATGTCATAGCAGATGTTGTTCTGGATCAGCACGCCGTTGGTGCCGTGAATGACCAGACAGCGGTTCTGCGAGTTCCAGATCGCACTGTTGCGCACAAACGAGCCGCTGGCATCGGCCAGGATCGTGCCATCGACGCGGTAGCTCAGGCCGTGGAAGTGAATCGGGTAGCGGCGCGCTTTGCTGCGCTGGCCCATACGCCGCAACTCGACACCGTTGATCCGCACCACACTGCCTTCCATGGCCATGAACTGCGCACCAAAACCCTGGCCGCTCCACAGCGCATCATCAGCACCCTGAATGACGATGTTGCGGGTCAGATTGCCCACCTCGGCGCGCTCGTCCAGCACCAGCGGTGTGACCGATGTATCGGGTGTCAGTGTCATGCCGCTGGCGGTCACATACTGAAGCTTGCCCCAGCGTGGCTTCTGGAGGCCAGTGCGCAGGTTAACCGTGCTGCCAGCCACGGTGGCCGCTTCCAGCCGCTCGGTGGCACCAGCGTAGCGGAAATCGGTCGGCGCGACCACGATCTGGTCGCCGGTGCGCCAGGACACGGCTTCTTTCAGCGTCAGTTTGGTGCTGCCGGCGGCGGCATGGTCGCCAAGCTGCGTCCAGGCGACCGTCGGCGCACTGCCGAACAGGTCGAGCCGGCTTTTGCCCATCAGCAGCACGCCGCGCGTGCCCATGCCCATCACCTCTTCGGTGGGGTCGGTCGCATTCAGTGTGATCGTGGCCTTGTTGGTGAAGGGCTGCTGCTCGCTGCCGATCGCCAGCGTGCCATCGTGCAGCATAATCCAGCCGGCTTCCAGCGCGAGGTCTTTCTGATCGAACACCAGCGTGCCAGCAATTGTCAGGCTCTTAAGTGGCGGCGGGGTGATGTCCAGCAGGACGTTCTTGCCTGTGGCTATCACTACAGCCTCGCCGGCAATTGGCACGCGCCCGCTAGGCCAGGTGGTGGGGTCGGACCAACGGGCGCTGGCCACGATCGGCGGCAGTACCGGCGGTGGATTCGTGCCGGTGGCACGTTGTACCAGGGGAATGAAAATTGAACGATTTGTCGCTGCGAACAGTGGGGTTATACCGAGCCAACAAAGAGCAACAATAACCAGAGCGAACGTAATGGCCGGGCGAGTACGCATGGTGAGATGGCTCCTTGTTCGTCGTCTTGTCGAATGCCGAAATGTTAAAACTCCGTTGATAGCATAACGCTTTTCGCCAAAAATGGGAATAGCAAGCGGTCTACAATCCTATTACAATCTTGTGAAACAGCACCACGGTGTATCGTAGTAGCAGCATATGTGCGAGTTCGGCTAGGGGAAACCGTGCCCCAACCCGGCCCTCGCGCCGCCTGTTACACAAGCGTTACAAACACTGGTTGGAATTGCAACAGCCGCACGCTACCATGCTCGGTAGAGAGTTAGCAAAGGAGTACAGGCATGTATCAGCAAGATTGGCTCGACGAACTTGGCTGGGGTGCAATAGCGCTGGGAGTGCTGGTTGGGCTGCTGCTTCAAATGGCGGCGACCTTTGCAGTGCTTCAGCCGAGCGGACAAACGATTGGCTTGCCTGCTGTGGTGGTGGTGCAGGCCTGTATTGGCCTGGGCGCGCTGGTGGCCGGATTGCGCGCCCACCGTGCGCCGCTGCTCAACGGCCTGCTCGCCGCGCTTGGCTGCGCGCTGATCGCGCTGGCGCTGACTGCACTGCGCGCGCCTGACCAGTTGAGCGCACTCAGTATTCTATTTCTGTTCGCAGCCTGTGGGCTGGCGGGCGTGATTGGCGGCTGGGCGGCACGCATCGTGCGCCAGCGCAGGGCGAGGTGAACGATGAACTTTTTTGAATTGTTACGCATTGCGCTGCTGGCACTGGCTGTGCCGGTGCTGATCGCGGTCTCGATTACCGACATTCGTGAGCGGCGCATTCCAAACAAGATTATGTTTCCCGCAATCATTACGGCGTTCATTTGTGCGCTGGCGCTGCCGGAGCGCTGGATGCTGCTGCTGGGCGGGCTGATTGGCCTGGTGATGCTGCTGATTCCAACAATTATCTATGGGCTAGCCAAGGCTGGCGGTGGCGATATCAAGCTGGCCTTGTTTCTGGGCCTGGTGCTGGGCTACCCGCTGATCATTCCAGCACTGCTGATCGCGTTCCTTAGCGCTGGCTTGTTTGCGGCTATCGGCATTGTCACGGTGCGGATGACCCGCCATGCCACACTGGCATTTGGCCCGTTTCTGGCGCTGGGCGGCATTGTGGCCGCTGTCGGCGGCTACCTGTTGCAATGGGGTGTGCTATGACACTGGCAGCTGAAGCCCCAGTTATCACGCCCGCCCCGCTGACGCCGCCGCCCGCCGCGCGGGTGCAGCGCCAGGTCGCTGTGCTGGTCGATGCCTGCTGCGAGATTTCGCCAGACGAGGCGATGGCACTGGGAATCGAGGTGCTGCCGCGCGAGGCGAAAGTCGATAACCGCGCCGCGCTGTTGGATATCGAGAAGACGCTGCACCCCAGCTGCTGGCCCACGCCATTGCGCAGTGTTGCCCCCGGCCCGCTGGCGGTTGGCGATTTGGCCCAGCGCTATGGAGATGTGCTGCGCCAGGGCCAAAGCGTGCTGGTCATCCAGCCAGCCAGCCAGTACGATCCAACTGGCCGCGGGGCGCTGGCTGCCCGTAGTGTACTGATGGCCGACGGCGCGTTCGCGCACG
>JACMIM010000796.1 GCA_014381165.1 Roseiflexaceae bacterium | reverse complement strand
TCGTGTCCTTCGTGATCTTCTTGTTCTTCGTGGTAATGAGTGGTAGTGAGTGGTTAGAGTTTCTGCGCGATGCTTTTGCCCTGGAGGAAGTGTAGTAGGTAGTCGCGCCCGCCGGCCTTGGAATCGGTGCCGGACATGTTGAAGCCACCAAACGGGTGCGCGCCAACCATCGCGCCGGTGATCTTGCGGTTCAAGTAGAGATTGCCGACATAGAAATCCTCGCGGGCCTGCTGAAGTCGCTGCGGATCGTTCGAGAACAGCCCGCCGGTCAGGCCAAACTCGGTGTTATTGGCGATCTCCAGTGCATCGTCGAAGTCGCGGGCTTTAATAAAGGCGGCGACCGGGCCGAAGATCTCCTCCTGCGACAGGCGGGCGTCGGGCGCGATGTCGGCGAAGATCGTCGGCTGAACAAAGAATCCGTCGCGGTCGTCGATCTCGCCACCGATCACCATGCGGCCCTCTTCCATGCCAAGCGCCAGGTAGTGGCGGATTTTCTCGACCGAGCGCTCGTCGATCACCGCACCCATATCCGTTTCAGGCTGCGCCGGGTCGCCCACCTGGAGCGTAAGCGCGTATTCAACCGACTTCCTGAGCAGTTCGTCGTAGATCTGGGCGACGGCGACCACGCGCGAGCAGGCCGAGCATTTCTGGCCTTGGAAGCCGAACGCCGCCGCCACGATCGCCTGGGCTGCTACATCCAGATCGGCCGTTTCATCGACAATCTGGGTGTCCTTGCCGCCCATTTCCAGCACCGTGCGTTTGAGCCACTTCTGGCCGGGCTGGCGCTTGGCGGCGCGCTCGAAAATGCGCAGGCCGACCTCTTTCGAGCCGGTGAAGGCGATAAAGCGCGTCTTGGGGCTATCGACCAAAAAATCGCCCAGCACGTCATCGCGCCCGGCGATCAGGTTGAGCACGCCAGGTGGCAGCCCAACCTCCGCCATCAGTTCGACGAACTTCGCGGCGATCACAGGGGCGCGCGGCGAGGGCTTGAGTACAACGGTGTTGCCGGCTACCAGCGGCGCAACGGCCGTGCCGACCATGATCGCCAGCGCAAAGTTCCAAGGTGGGATGACCACGCCTGCGCCAAGCGGAATGTAGACAAAATCGTCCTGCTCGCCCGGCAGTGAATTATTCGGCTGCGGGCCATCGAGCCGCAGCATCTCCTGGGCATAGAATACCAGAAAGTCGATCGCCTCGGCCACATCGCCATCGGCCTCGGCCCAGCTCTTCGAAACCTCAAACACCAGCCAGGCGCAGAACTCGAACTTGCGCTCACGCATCAGCTCGGCGGCACGCAGCAAGTAGCCGGCGCGCACGCTGGCCGGCAGCTTGCGCCAGGATTCGAATGCTGCCCAGGCGGCGTCGAGCGCCTGATCGGCCTGCTGTTGGGTTGCGGCGGCAATGCTGCCGACCAGTTCAGTTTTGCGGGCTGGATTGAATGAGGAAAGCGTGTCCGCGCTGCTGATCTGCTGGCCACCGATAACCAGCGGGTACGTGCGGCCAAGCTGTGCGCGCACTGCGTCGAGCGCGGCCCGCATTGCCGCCGCGTGGGCGGGGTCGCTGAAATCGGTAAATGGTTCATTGGTAAAGTTCATCATTGTGATTCAGTTCCTCACGGCTACAATCGTGTATCTGCATAGGTCTTTTATTATAGCACGCAGTGTTTGCTGCAAGGAATTGCGGCTGTACCTGTAAATTTTACGTAAAATTTATACTTCGCTTGTACATTCTTGACAATCTGCGTGTAGAGTTCCAGCATCACTTGTCGTATCAACCTGCTGCCAACGAACGCTCGACCAAGCCGTCATCACGTTCTCGGCCCCACGCTGGGCCTGGATCGCCGTATCGCCTGGCAGGTGCCATGAAAAGGAGGATGTCAGCCCATCGGCCATTGACACAGCATGCCCAGCGACCCACGAGTTCTGACCCCAGCCCTATGCAATGATGCACAGCCCCACGAACACAGGAGGTTCCCAGCATGGCGACTCAGGCACAAGTGCTATCGGCAAATCCGGTAGCAGAGCG
>JACMIM010000795.1 GCA_014381165.1 Roseiflexaceae bacterium | reverse complement strand
TTACGCCCCAAGCTGGCCACGAGCAAGCCGGGCGTCGGCCCGCGATCGTGCTCTCGCCAGCCGCCTACAATGGGCGAGTTGGTTTAGCGATCGTCTGCCCGATCACCAGCCAAATCAAAAGCTACCCATTCGAAGTCCACCTGCCAGACGGTCTTGCGATTGTGGGCGCGGTTCTCGCTGATCAAGTCAAATCGCTCGATTGGCGTGTGCGTCAGGCCGAATACATCTGCGCGTTGTCGATCTCAACACTCGACGAAGTATTCCAAAAACTTGGCACGTTGCTTGAGCCGAACGAGCAGTAGCCGCGAAAGGATGCCCTGTGCGAATTCTCTGCACGTTCGCGGGTGGCAGTGGTCATCTGGAGCCACTCATTCCAATTGCGCGCGCCGCCGAGGCCGCAGGCCATGATCTGGCGTTTGTCGGTAGGCCGTGGATGCTGCCAAAGGCTGCGGCGCTTGGCTTCGCTGCCTTTGCCGCTGGCTCAGATGTCGGCCTTACGCCACTGCGGCGACCGCTGGCCGAGGTCGATCTGGCGCGCGAGATTCAGGCGATTGGCCGTGGCTTTGGCCGCCGTGTTGCGGGCGAACGCGCGGCGGACATGCTGCCACTGTGCGCCACCTGGCAGCCCGATCTCCTGGTGTGTGAGGAGATGGATTTTGGCGCGATGATCGCCGCCGAACGGCTTGCGCTGCCCCACGCCACCGTGCTTGTGATCGCCGCAGGTGGGTTCGTTCGCCCCGATGTGGTCGCCGCGCCCCTGAACGCAGTGCGCGCAACGCATGGCTTGCCACCAGACCCTGAACTCGCGATGCTCGGTCGCCAGCTTACGCTCGTACCCTTTCCGCCAAGTTATCGCTACCCCAACCTTGCGCTGCCCGCCCGGACACATCCATTCCGCTCGCACGCGCTCGACCCGCTGGACGCCGCGCCGGCCTGGATTGCTGGCCTGCCCGACGTACCAACCGTGTACTTCACGCTTGGTACCGTGTTCAACGTGGAATCTGGCGATCTCTTCCAGCGCGTGCTGGCTGGCCTGCGCGACCTGCCGATCAACCTGGTCGTCACTGTGGGCCGCGACATCGACCCTGCCGAGTTCGGCCCACAGCCCACCAATGTGTACATCGAACGCTACATCCCCCAATCGGTACTCCTGCCGCATTGCCGCCTGGTTGTCTCGCATGGCGGCTCGGGCAGCGTGATCGGCGCGCTGGCGCACGGTTTGCCAATGGTTTTGATTCCCATGGGTGCCGACCAACCGCTGAACGCAGCACGCTGTGAGGTGCTCAGCATTGCGCAAACGCTTGACGCAGTGGCCGCCACGCCAGCCATGGTGCGCGAGGCCGTCACAACCGTGCTGGCAAACCCAAGCTACCAGCAGGCTGCCGAACGGCTGCGCGACGAAATTGCCGCGCTGCCTGGGCCAGAACACGTAGTTAGGCTGCTCGAACAGTTGGTGGCGAAACAGCAGCTACGAGAATAAGAGCGACATACACCCAATAGCCCGGCGCTTTAGCGCCGGGTTGCCGCGTTCAGCACCTGCTTCGGCAGCTTGCAGACCATGGTGTAGGCTGGGTCGAACATGTTGCCCATGTCGTACTGCACAGCCTGGCCAAGCAGCATGCCGATGCTGTGCATGTCTAAGCCGTAGCCATCGCGCAGCCAGCGCACCAGTTCCGAGGTCGCGTGCTGCACACACTGGTCGAGCGGCCGCGCATTGCCAACGGTGAAAATGTGCGTCGCGTTTTCACCACGCGGCCAGCCGATCCGCTGCCCTTGGATTAGATCGACCGTAAACGTGACATCGAACGAAATCTCGATGCCAGTGCCGGCGATCTCGCCATCGCCCTGGAGCGCGTGGCCGTCGCCCAAGCTGAACAGCGCGCCCTCGGCCTCGACGGGAAAGAAAACAGTGGTGCCGGCCACAAAGCCGTTGTAATCCATGTTGCCACCGTGCTGGCCAGAGGTTGCAGTCGAGATAGCCTGGCCGCGAGTCGGTGCGACGCCAAAGCAGCCCAGCATCGGGCGCAGTGGCAGCGCCAGCCGACCAAGCTGTGTAGCCGGTTCGCGCAGTGTTGCCGTGCCAGCCTGCGTGTCGATATCCCAGAATGCCGGCGTGTGCGGCACGCCCTCGGGGTGCCGCCACAGCGCAGCCACAAGATCAGGGTCGACCACATTGGCCGCCAGCGTCTGGCTGGTCCAGCCTGAATCGCGGTTGGGCGTCAGCTCATCCAGTCGCACGATCAGTGTGTCACCTGGTTGCGCCCCCTCGATGTAGAACGGCCCGGTCTGTGGGTTGCCGCCAGTGGTCACTACTTGGTTGGTCGCGTCACGCCCGCTGGCATCCACCGTACTAGTGCGTACAGAATCGCCGGGCGCGATCTGCAACGCAGCCGGGTGCGTGCCCATGGTCGTGTGGTAGCGCGTGGGTGCAAACGTGTGAGTTGTCATGGCACGCTCCTTTGGTTGACGCGCGTGGCGGTTGAAGCCGCTGGCTCGCATAACGAAGCCCGCCTGCACGGGCTGAAGACGGTTATTCGTCGCGCTCGTCGATACTCGCGCCGCCGGGCGCGGCAAATCCACGCGCCGCATCGTCCAGCACCAGCACCCAGTCCGGCCCGCCCGCTGGCGCAGTGAAGGTGGCTTCGTCGCCGCGTGTGTGCGTGCCGATGCGCTGTGCTGTGCCAGTGCGCGGGTCGAACCAGTGCGCCACTAGTGCCGCGCCGACCAGCGCCGCGGTGTTGACACGCAGTTCGCCACCCACCGGCATGTAGATCAGCGCATACCGACCGTCGGCGGCACGGCAGGCGCGCGTGTGGTAGGTGCCCTCGCCTGCGCCATCGGCCAGCAAGTTCTGGTCGGGAATCCGGCTGAAAATAGGCCGTGAGTGCAGCAGCGCGTGGGCGTGGCGCATGTGGCTAGCAGCGGGCAAAGCGACCGCCTCATGCCAGCGGCGGCGGGCCGCACTAATCGGCACACGCCCTGTATCCCAGAACTGCCAGATCGGATGGCAGCCGTAGGTGTGGCCGTGCGCGCCGGCGAACAGCGCCCAGTACAGCGCCTTGCGCGCATCGTAATCGTCCAGATAGCCGTTGTTGAGGTCGAAGCCAGCCGGATGATCTTCATACCCCGGCTCGGCATCCATGCACGGCTTGATCGGCACGCGCCCGTAGTCGGCGCTGATCATGTGGTAGTTGTCGCGGTTGCGGGCGTGGCCGCTCTGCACCATGTTGAAGTCGAGCCAGCCTGCTTCGTGGAAATACTCCGACGACGCGCCGCCACCGCGTGGGTGGAAACTGATCAGGTGGTGGCCGCCATCGCCGGCGCGCAGCCCCTCGGCCATGGCACGGATAATTGTGTGGTGCCGTTCGTTCTCCACCACGCGGTCGCCGCCCACAATCCAAATCAGCGGCGAATCAGCATAGCGGCGGCCAAGTAGCTCGCCATAGGCCCGCGCATTCTCCGGCGTGAAGATTTCTGGCCCCGCCCCCCACTCACCCTTGTTCCACTTATCGCCCCAGGTTGGCAGCAGGCCAAGCTGTAGGCCAAGTGCGGCCGCTTTGTCGATTACCCAATCGACGTGGGCGAAATACGGCTCGTTCAGCTTGGTCGGGTCGAGTTCGATCAGTGGCAGATCGCCCTGTGCATTTGGCACGCGCAAGCCATCGAGTTCGGCCAGCAGCACTGCCTGAATCACTGTGAAGCCCTGGGCCGCGCGCTGCTCCAAGTAAAAGGTCGCTTCGGCGCGGTTCAGCCGGTGAAACAGCTCCCAGGCTGTATCGCCCAAGTAGCAGAACGGGCGACCATCAGCGTGAGTGAGAAACCTATGGTTGCTGCTGACGCGCATGGCTGTCTCCTGGTAGCTTGGTGCGAATCGTGTACACCGATGTTCTAGCGGTCACATACAGTGTCTGACGATCGGCATCGCCCCAGGCCAGGTTGGAAGGCCGCTCCGGCGTTGCGATCACCCCAAGGTGCGTGCCATCTTGCTCGAACACCCACACGCCGGTCGCGCCGGTGACATACAGGTGGCCCTCACAATCGACTTTCATGCCATCCGGCGAGCCTGGTTGCGGGTGATCCATGTCGGCAATCACGCGCCCGTTGGCCAGGCTGCCATCAGGTTGCATGTCAAAGGCGCGCAGGTTGCGGTGCTGTGAATCGTCGACATACAACACCGAACGGTCTGGCGAAAAAGCCAGGCCATTTGGTCGGCCCATGTCGCTGGCAACCAGGGTAAGTTCTCCGCTGGGGGCTAGGCGGTACACGCCGTTGTGCGGCTGCTCCTGTTGTTCCGGCGCGATGCCATAGGGCGGGTCGGTGAAATAGATCGCCCCGTCGTCGGCCACGACAATATCGTTGGGACTGTTGAGCCGCTGGCCGCCGTAGCGCTCGGCCAGTACTGTCTCGCCGCCACCTGGCTCCAGCCGCACCACCCGCCGCGTCGAGTGCTCGCAGACCAACACACGGCCAGCTTGGTCGAGCGTCAAGCCATTGCCATTGCCGGTTGGCGCGCGCACCACCGTGGCGCTGCCGCCTGGCTGCCAGCGGTACATCTTGCTTTCGGGAATGTCCGAAAACAGCAGCGCGCCCTCACTTAGCCAGACCGGCCCCTCGGTGAACGTGAACCCGCCCGCGATCTTGATCGGATCGCCAGATTCGATCAGTTGCTTCAGCTTCATTGGTGCCTCTTGCATAATCACCAGTTCAGCGTATCATACACCCAATTCCGGCGGGCTGAAACCGCGCTGCTGGAACGCAAAACACGCTGAAGCGCGTTCGAATCCTGAACGCGCTTCAGCGTGTTTACTGGGGCTAACCGCAGGCTTCTAGCCTGTGGCATTCTCAGCAGAAAGAAACACCTATGCAGCTCACCCTGTTGCCAACACTTGCTGTCCAGCGCGAGCTGCATGGCATCCCGCGCGGCCCAGAGCGCTTTCGCGCCTACCTGGTGGCAATGACCAAGAACGACGAGATCGCCCTGCCGCTGGCTGGCATGAACCCGATGGGCCGGGAACATGTCGCCGCCATGCTCGACGGCCTGCTAGAAACCGACGCCGAAGCGCAGGTCGCCGCCGCCGCCGCCAGCGCCGCCGCCGAGCTTGGCCGCGTTTCTGGCGCGTTCCAGGTTGCGCTGGTCGCCACCGACGATCTGATGGGCGGCTGGACGAATCGCTACTTTGCGCAGATCAGCACATCGTTTCCGCTCCGCAAAAGCCTGGAGTACGGCTGGATCACGGTGCCGATCTGGACAAGCGAGCAGTGGACGGCAGCGCGGGTGTATGCCCACACGCGCGCCGCGATCTACCGTGCTGCGCACTACATTCGCTTTGGCGAGGCCACGAGATTGGACCAAATGCTGCTCCAGGAGGGCCGTGCCATGCGCTTCGCCGCCTTAGCGCCGCCGCCGCTCGACGCCGAAGATGTGGCCTACAGCCGCGCTGTGCTGCGGCCACTCCACAGCGCAACCGACTACGGCACCATCGTGGCGGGGCTGTTTGGCGACCAGGCGGCGCGCTCAGTTGGCTACCCGCCGCTTGGCCTGAGCGCCAACGCCGGCTTCGCCGTGGCCTATAGCGACGCCAGCGACGAAGCGCGCTCGCCTGCGGACGTGCTGTAACATTCTTAGGACTTACGCAGTTGGCGACTCCAGCCTGCGGCAGCGTGGAACATCGATCTTTTTTGGTTTGTTTTTTGCTGCAAAGCACCAAAAAACAAACCAATCACTGGTTGTTTCCTTGCCCGCCGCAGGCGAAATGAAAGACTTCTGGCAACAGCGAACCGGATGCTCCCTTTCCCAGCGGGAGCTGTCTGAGCGCTGCTACGGCGCATCGACGGTGGTTATCACGCGGCGGGTGAGCTGCTTGAGCGCGCTGCTGAGGGCCTGTTCGCGGCGGCGAATGTCATCATAGATTGGCTGGTACTCGGCGGTCAGCGCGTCGAGTTCGGCCTGGAGCGTGCGCAGTTGCGCCGTGCGAACAGGCGCGCCAATAGCGGGTGTCATCACCAGGGCGGCGCGCAGCGTCGCCAGTTCGTCCAGCTTCTGCCTAATTGTCTGTGACATGGCTCATCCCTTCGTGAAATTATCTGGCAGGCCTTGGCCTTCCAAACCTCTTTGGATGGGATGATACAGCGCCGACGCGGGTTTTTCACGATCGCAACTCGGCCTCTTCCATCAGGGCGAGCTGGCGTGCGACCTCTTCAATTGCGGCGCGCTGCTTGCGGTAGAGGTCGGATTCGCTCATTGCCAGCCGGTCGGCGGTGTCGCGCACGCGCTTGCCTTGGAGAAAACGCATTTCCAGGATGTTGTACATCATCCACTCCTGGGCCGAAGAATCGAGCTGATTGTCGGGGCGCAGGTTCTCGATTGCGCGGCGCAGCACGGCCTGGAGCGCGCGGGTAGGGCTACCACCCTGGTCGCCAAGCGCACGGCGCACGGTGCGCAGGCCCAGCAGTGGGCTGTCGGACAGCTTCACGCCACCCCAGTAGTGATTCAACGCATCTTTGACCAGTTGCGGGAACTCGGGCAGCAGCGCCACCTCGGTTTCCAGTTCCTCTAGCGAAGCCGGCGTGGCCTGCTCGAGCCGGCTGTTCAGCTTCTGGAGCGATTCCATCTCGGGTGCCATGCCGCGCAGCGTGTCGAACAGGCGCTGCTGCATGAACACCGTGGCCAGCGCCAGCTCCATCTGGTGGGCCAGCACGCCAATCAGCCGCCGCGCATCGGTTGTCAGGCCACCCTGCGGGTTCGCGACGCCCAGCGCGCCAAGGAAATCGCCATCGGGGCCGCGCAGTGGCAGCAGCGTGAAGCCATTGCAGCGCACAAACGCCTCGGCAGGCGGCACCACACCGGCTTCGCTCGACGGCGCGGCCCGCACCTGTGCCATCACCTCCAGCAGCGGGTGGTCGCTCACGAATTGCTTGATGTCGCGCCGCGCGCCGACAAAGGTTTTGATCGTAAAGCCCTGGTTGTCATCCGGCGCGGCCACAAAGCCAGTGTTGACCCGCAGCGCCCCGCAAACAACCACTAATGTGTTTTCGAGTAGGCTGCGTAAGTCGGCGTAGGTGAATGTGCGGCGCGGCAACGTGCGCAGGTAGTCGATCTCGGCGCGATCCTGGGCGTAGATCAGGGTATCGAGGTAGGGCTTGACTCGGCTGACAAACAGCGGCATGATAACGGTCATCACCATCACGCCAAAGGTCATGACGGTTTCGGTCGGCAGCCCCATCCAGCGGGCCAACACCGGCACCACGCGCATGAACAGAATGATTGTGACGCCGATAAACGGGCCATACAGCCCCCAGCGCACAAAATCCTGCTTGATCAGCCGGTCGGGCAGCAGCATGCCTTGGAATGCGATCGAATAGACCATGACGGTCAGCATGATCGCCACCACGCCATTCACCGCTGCCGAGGCAAACAACAGAACGCTCGGCGGAATAACGGCAAGCGCGCTGGCCGCCGCCAGGTAGGGGAACACCGCCAGCCCAGGCGCGAGGAATGTCAGGCTCAGGTAGGTCAGGCGGCGGCGCAGTGTCGCAGTCAGTGCGCTGCGCCGCACTTGCACAACCGCATGTAGGCCAAACAGGCTGGCCAGCGCAAAAAACACTGCAAACAGCCAGAACAACGGGCCAGCCGCGAACTGGGCCATCGGCCCCTGGATGGTGCCAGGACTAACCAGCAGCCCGCTGCTGAGCGCCAACACAAAAAAGGCGCTGGCCAGCGCATACCCGGCGACAACCAGCCAGTGCCGCCGCCGGCTTTCCAGCCCGCTGTAGTTGAACAGCGCGTCGGCGAGATGAATATAGCCGGCCGGCACACAGACAATACCCAGCCATTGCGCGCGCAGCAGAAACTGAATGACGCTCTCGCGGCTGACCTCGCCCAGCAGCACATCGCC
>JACMIM010000794.1 GCA_014381165.1 Roseiflexaceae bacterium | reverse complement strand
TGCTGCGCGGCAGCGGCGAACGCCCAGCGATGCAGCTGGCGATTCTCTACGACATTGACATAATATTGGGACTACAACTAGTGGAGTGGCTGGCAGTGCAGCCCGCTGCGCCACACACGCTGGCTCCGGCGCTGGCCGCGCTGGTCGAGCAGCGCGCGGCACTGCGGCAGGCCGGCAACTTTATCGAGGCCGACCGATTGCGCGCGGAGCTGCGGGCTGCGGGTTGGAGCGTGCGCGACACACGCGGTGCGCCGATCGTCGAGCCGCGCCCGGTCGAAGAAGAGTTCACGACAATCACGCGCTCGCACGATGCGCCCGACCGCCGCGCCGCGCCGGATCGCTTCAGCTTCTCGCTGAATCTGCTAGCGCGTGACAGCCGCGCCGATGTGCAGCGTTGCGTCGAGAGCATTGTGCGCCACAGCGCGGGCCGCGATTTGGAACTGGTGATCGTCGATAATGGCTCGACCGATGATACCATCCCATACCTGCAAACGCTGGTGCGCAACGGGCTACAGGCCGCCGATGGCAGGCCGATCGCGCTGACGGTGCTGTTTGCCGATCACAACCTGGGCTTTGCCGCCGGGCGTAACGCAACGCTGCGCGCCAGCCAGGGCCGTATCGCCGTACTGGTCGATACGTCGATCGAAGTGGCGGGCGACATCTGGACGCCAATCGCGCGCGCGCTGGCCGACGAAACGGTTGGCTATGTCGGGCCATACGGCCTGATTACCGACGATCTGAAAGAATTCCGTGAGAGCAACGGCCCGCGCGTGGATGCGGTCGAGGGCTATCTACTCGCGTTCCGGCGCGCACTGCTGCCGGAGATCGGCCTGTTCGACGAGAAATTTCGTTTTTACCGCCTGCTCGACATTCACCACAGCTTCTATGTCAAAACAGCGGGCTATGATGTGCTTGCCGATGCTACACTGGCGGCGCAGATCGTCAAGCACCCGCACCGTGAGTGGTACAGCCTGAGTACGGAAGAGCAGACCACGCGCAGCAAAAAGAACTATGATATCTTTCGGCGGCGCTGGCACCACGGGCAAAGCATGCTGACCATGAACTACGCGCCAGAGAACCGCTGGTTTGGCCACGACCACGCCAGTCATATCGGGCCAGGCCACACGCACGCGCCCGAGGAACTACCGCCGCCCGGCCAGGCCCACAGCCACACGCACCGGCACTGGCCCGACCACGATCACGACCACCTGCATATACACACTCGCGAGGAGTAAGGTCATGAAAGCACATGATCGCAAGGCCGACAGCACGCACGACCACGATGATGATCACGCGCACGACGATGACCACGCCCCTGGCGACGCGGCGCACGACCACGGCGACGACCACGACCACGCGAACGGCGGCGGTATCGGCGGCTTTCTGAAAAGCCTGTTTCACCTGCATGGCCACGCTGGGCAGCGGCAGGCGCTGGCCTCCGATACCGCATTCGCCGCAAATGAAGAGGGCATCCGCACGGTTTGGATAGCCCTTGCGGCGCTCACCCTGACCACGGCATTGCAGATTGGCATCTTTGCGATAAGCCGGAGCGCCGCGCTGCTGGCCGACACCATTCATAACTTCGGCGATGCGCTCAACTCAATCCCGCTGCTGATCGCCTTCTACCTGGCCCGGCGAGTGGCCACGCGGCGCTACACCTATGGCTTCGGCAAGGCCGAGGACGTGGCGGGGATTTTTATTGTGCTGTCGATCGCCGTCAGTGCGTCGATAACCCTGTATGAGTCGTTTCAAAAGCTGTTCAACCCGGTGCCGATTCAGCAACTTGGCTGGGCCGCCGCCGCCGCGATCATTGGCTTTGTGGGCAACGAGGCCGTTGCGCTGCTGCAAATTCGCACCGGGCGGCGGATCGGCTCTGCTGCGATGGTGGCCGATGGCACCCACGCGCGTACCGATGGCATTACATCGCTGGCGGTGCTGGTGGCGGTAGGCGGATCGGCATTGGGCTATCCGATCGTCGATCCGATCGTCGGCCTGCTGATCGGCGTGGCGATTCTGTTTGTCGCGCGCGACGCGGTGGTGACAATCTGGTACCGGCTCATGGACGCGGTCGAGCCAGAACTGGTCGAGCGGATCGAGCAGCAGGCGCGGGTTTCGCCGGCGGTGGTGGATGTCCACGAGGCGCGCGTGCGCTGGCTGGGGCACCGCTTGCAGGTCGATCTCCACATCGTCGTGGACGAAGACCTTTCGACGCGCGCCAGCCACCAGATCGCCGAGGATGTGCGCCACGCGCTGCTGCACGACCAGCCACAGCTGGCAATCGTCAATATTCATATCGACCCGTGTGGCCACAGCGGCGCTGACCCGCATCGCGAGCCGGCGCACCACGCCCGCCCGACCGCCAGCGGGCTTATTGCTTCAGAACGTGTGTAATCTTAGGAGTTACGCAGTTGCTCACGAGTTTTCATGTCGCCTGCGGCAGGCAAGGAAGTAACCAATAATTGTTTCGTTGGTTGGTGCAACGCACCAACCAACGAAACAAAAAAGCTAGATGTTCCATGCTGCCGCAGGCTGAAGTCGCCAACTG
>JACMIM010000793.1 GCA_014381165.1 Roseiflexaceae bacterium | reverse complement strand
CTCCAGTGGATGCAGCGCCGCGTGGGCGCGGGGCGTTAGTGTACCAGCTCATGTTCCGTTGTAGTGGTTGCGGGCCAATGATCGACGCGCCGCGCGGCTGACGCCGCTGGCTGGCATGACGAAACCCGCCTGCGCGGGCTGAAGACGACATGTTCGCGCTGGGCGGGCGACGGTGGTTGCGGGCCAATGACTGACGCGCCGCGCGGCTGAAGCCGCTGGCTGGCAGTACGAAGCCCGCCTGCGCGGGCTGAAGACGACATGTTCGCCCATGACGTTGTTTGTCACACATGATGCAACGCAGCCTGCAACGCAGTTCGCTACAAGCCTGCAACGCGACATAAGTATACTGCCCTGCAAAGACCTATGATGCAGGGGATTGTATATGTTTGGTCGTTTGAAGCAAGATCGATTGTGGCGATTATATATCGGCTATTTTTTTGATGCGGTTTCGTCGAACGCGCTTGCGTTGTTGTTGGCGTTCAGCCTGGTCGGGCGCGGAGTTGATCCAGCGCTCGTTGGTGCGATTGTAGCGATTCTGCCGCTGGCCTATATGGCTGCGCTGCTGTGTACTGCTCGCTTGGTCACGCGCTTTGGCGGGCGGGCGGTGCTCTGCGCAGCGCTGCTGGTTGGTGTCTTCGCAACGCTTGGCTTTGCGCTGGTTGAGAGCCTGGGCGCGTGGGTGTTTTTTGGAGCGCTGGCCGGGTTTGCGAGTGGCGTGCGCTATATCATTGCCGAAAGCTTGGTGCCGGTGTTCGCGCCGCCGGAAGCGCGGGGACGCGCAATGGCCACCTTCCAAAGTGTTGTCGGCGCGGCCATGTTTGCTTCATCGGGCCTGTTGATGGCCAGCCAAATTTCGCCACAGCTGCCGTTTGTGCTGGCTGCTGTGCTGCTGGGCCTGGCGCTGCTGGCACTTTCGCCGCTCGATACGCCCGCCGCAACGGCAGCGGGTGGCGTGCGCGGGCGCTGGCAACTGCTTGGCCAGGTCGGCCCGCTGGTGCTGATCGCGGCCTTCCTCAGCGGACTGTTCGAAGCGGGTACCGGCACGGTTCTGCCACTTTACGGCCTGGCGACTGGCCTGAGCGCCACATTGGCGGCGGCGCTCGTCACCGTGATCGGCCTCGGCAGCTTCTGCCAGTACCCGTTCGGCTTGCTGGCCGACCGCTTCCCACTGCCGCGTATCATGCTTGGCACAGCGCTCGTGACGGTGGTTGGCTCGCTGCTGCTGCCGCTGGCCGCGAGTGTGCCACCACTGCTGTGGGGCCTGAGCTTTCTGTGGGGCAGCCTGGGCGGTGGCCTGTACACACTGGCATCGATTCAGCTTGGGGGCGAGTTCCGGGGGCCGCAGCTCGTTTCGGCATCGGCGATGGCGCAATTCGCCTACACGGTTGGTAACATGCTTGGCCCCGCGCTTGGTGGCGTGGCACTCAACCTTTCGCCTGATTTTGGCGTGGCCGCAACCTTCGCCGGCATTGGGCTGATTGGGCTGGCCGGCATGCTGGTGCTGACACGCCGCCAACAAGCGGCGGTGGCGCTCGTGGTAGGGTAAGCCGTTTCTCCATCATACGGCGGAGCGGCGCTCAACCTGAATGACGATGCGCCCTGGCACGGAACCTGCTTTAATGGCAGGAGATGAGTTGATGATCGCGGCGGTCATCACAGTTGCGCTGGGAAGCGCTGCACCATCCAACATCACGCCGCCCCCAGCGTACCTCAACGGCTACCGCAAGGTGGCCGTTTCTTCGTGTAGAATGCACCAACCCAGAACCTAATAGCCCGGCGCTGAAGCGCCGGGGTTGCATTGCTGGGGTTTCTTGCAAGCACAAGGATGTAGCCACTGTGAACCACGATCAAGAGCCTGCCAACCAGAAGCACCCGCGCTTTATCGTGCGCGAGGATGCGCCATTCAACGGCGGGCCGCCGCTCGATCTGCTGGCCCAGGCCCACCTGACGCCGCCAGCACTGTTCTTTGTGCGTTCGCATGGCGCAGTGCCCGCGATCGACCCTGCCAGCTACCGCTGCCTGGTTGGTGGGCTGGTCGAGCGCGAACGTTCCTTCACGCTGGCAGATCTGGCTGCGCTGCCCCAGGCCGATCTCGTGGCGACGATTCAATGTGCGGGCAACCGGCGCTCGGAGCTGATCGAGTACGCGCCTATCCCTAACGAGACAGCCTGGGGCGCTGAGGCGATCGGCACTGCCGTGTGGCGCGGCGTGTGGCTACACGATCTCCTGACGGCAGTGGGGCTGCGGCCCGGCGCAGGCCATGTGGCCTTTTTGGGCCTTGACGATGTGCAGAAGGACGGACGCCACGTTGGCTTCGGCGGCTCGATTCCATTGGAGAAGGCGCTACAGGGCGGTGTGCTGCTTGCCACCGAGATGAACGGCCAGCCGCTCTCGCCAATGCACGGCTACCCGCTGCGCGTGGTTGTACCTGGCTACATCGGGGCGCGCAGTGTCAAGTGGCTGGGTGCGATCAGTCTGCAAGCCGCGCCTTCGGCCAACTATTTTCAGGCAAGCGCCTACCGATTCGCGCCAGCAGCGCCTGGTGAAGCAGGCAATAACCTGGGCTTTCCGCTCGGCGAGCTTTCGATAACTTCGGTGATCTGCGTGCCTGAAGCTGGTGCGCGTTTGAGTGCAGGTTCGGCGCAGGTTGTGGGCTACGCGATGGCCGGCGGCAGCCGGCAGGTCGCGCAGGTCGAACTCTCGACCGACCAAGGCCGAAGCTGGCACACAGCCGATATGACCAGTGCCGATGCTGTGGGCAGCTGGTGCTTATGGCGGGCGCAGCTCGACATAACTAACGAAACTGCCAGCATCATTGTACGGGCCTGGGATACAGCCGCCAACAGCCAGCCTGCGCTGGTCGAGCAGGTCTGGAATGCCAAGGGCTACATGAACAACGCATGGCACCGTGTGCCGGTGATAGTAGCAGGGG
>JACMIM010000792.1 GCA_014381165.1 Roseiflexaceae bacterium | reverse complement strand
CACCTGGTCACCTGGTCACCTGGTCACGTCGGCGAGCAGCTGACGCGCTTCGTCGGCGTGGAGCACCGAGAAGTGTGGGTTGATTGCCAGCGCTGTGTCGAGGTGTTCGGCGGCTGCCGCAGTGTCGCCATTGGCATGGGCGATCACGCCAGCGCGGAAGCGCATTGCTGCGTCGCGCGTGCCAAGCTGGAGCGCCTCGGTGCTGTAGCGGGTGGCCTCGGCGGGCTTGCCAGCGCGGTAGAGCGCCCAGGCCAGCGCGTCGGCAGCATGAATATTTGGGTGGCGCCCGTAGGCTGCTTGGGCCATGGCCAGGGCTTGCTGCGGGTCGCTGCCATGATCGGCCTCGAACAGGGCAAGTTCCAGATCGACATCCATCCCAGCGCCCGCATTGAGCTGCTGCATCGCGCGCACCAGACTGTACTGTTGCTCGGCCTTGGCTTGCTCGCCCTCGGCTTGGTACAGCTCACCAAGCGCGATCACGAACTCGGGCAGCGGCAGACGCGCAACAATCTGCTCGTAGCTGGCGATCGCCGCCACACGGTCGCCGCGCGCCGCCGCAACCTTTGCCAGCCCGGCTTGGGCGTAATCGTCCTGCGGGCTGATCGCCAGAGCCTGGGTGTAGGTTTCGGCGGCCAGATCGAGCGCGCCATTGTTGAAGTGCAGGTTGCCCAGCTGCACGCGCGTCCAGACTGTGTGCTCGGTGATCGAGCCGCCCGCGCTGATCGCTAGGTCGAAGGCCTCCACGGTGCCAGCAGTATCGCCGCGCAGCTCGCGCTGATAGGCCACGCGGGTGTAGGAAGCCAAGTCGGGCCGGGTTTGCACCATCTGATCGGCTGCCGCCGCCGCTTCATCATAACGCCCCAGTTCGGTCAGCGCGTCGGTGATCACGCCATAGGCGGCGGCGCGGTAGGGGCTAGCCGCGCGGGCTTGCTCGCCCCAATCGAGCGCTGCTGTGAACTGGTGGCGGGCGTTGGCGAGCGCACCCATGCCGATCAGCGCGTCGGGATTCTTCGGATCGTGCGTAAGTGCGGTTTGCAGCGCCTGCTCGGCCTGGCCGTACAGGCCAACGTCGCCGGTTTCGCGCACGCGCTGGAGCAGCGCCAAGCCAAGCGTCGAGGCGGCGGCGACATCGGCGGGGTTTTCACGTAGGCGCGCCTTGAGCGTGTTAATCGACCGCTCCGAGCTGACCGGCAGCGGCGCAGGCGCATCGCTAAGGGTGGGAGCCGGCGCGATCTGCGGGGCCGCAGATCGGCTATACAGCGCCAGCATCAGCAGCACCAGCGAGCCAGCCAGCAGCATTTCGGGGCGGCGAAAAACCATACCGCGCATGACATCCTCCCAAAAAAGTCTCAAGTAGCTTGAAATCAAGAAGACTATTCTATTGTTTCACGTTGTGGCGCGGTGCGCCACAACGTGAAACAGAGGGGTGATTAGCGACCGCGCTGCGTAGCCGTTTGGCTAATGATCGGCAGGGTGAAGATGTTCACCGCGCCGTGCTTGCGGTCGTAGCCGGAGTGCGGCGTGCCGACATACGGGAAGCTGCCAAGGCAGCTGCGGTCATTCTTGTCGACGCCGTCGCTCAACAGGTTGCCTGGCGAGAGGTTCGGCAGCACAACGCCTAGTGGTGCCAATGCTGGCGGCAGTACGCTGCCATAGCCACCAGCGACAGCGCGCAGTGCAACATCGGTCACATCGTCTTCGAGCCGCCGACCATTCGGGAAGCCCGCGAAGTCGCCCTCAAGCGCGCCCAGCCGCTTGCCTTGGCAGATAGCCGCCGTCGGGTCGATCGCCACGTTCAAGCGCAACTGGTCGGAAGCGATCTTGCTGGCGTCGGCGAAGGGGTTGCCCGACTTCTCCTGCGCATTCACGCCGGGGATACCAGTCAAGAAGATTGTTAGCAAATCGGTACGCGGGAAATCCGGTAGATTCTTGTCCGCGCCAGTCTGCTTGAACGCGGTCGGGTAGAGCACTGGCAGCAGCTTCTGTAGCTCCGGCTCCAATACGCTACTCACGGCCAGCTGGCCAACCGGTGCGCCGAACAGCCCGTCGAACTCGCCCTTGAACAGTGGGGTATCGCCCTCGGGCTTGAGGCCATTGAAGGCGTCCTTCAGGCCCAGTGGCAGCACCACTTCGTTGGTCAGCGGCATGCCCAGGCGCGAAACCTGCACAAAAGCACCTGTGCCGGTTTCCGAGCCTAGCCCGCGTGTGGTGATGGTGGGCCGGTCGGCACTCGACCACACGCCGATCACGCACTTCGCGCTGCCGCCCACGCCGGGGTCGTTCGCAGGGCAATCCGGCGCCAGTGTGCTAATCGGCACCTGGATGGCAGTGATATGAACGTTATAACCGGCGGTTGAATCGAGGCCGACCGTGTTGACCAGCGGCAGCAGGTGCAGGCTGTTGAAGGGCCGCAGGCCGCCAAGATCGAAGATCGAATTGACATCGACATAGAATGGGTCTTCGCGCTGGCCAGTAAACTCCTTGTAGCCAGCCGCCGGGCCGCTGCCGGTGTTGATGAACTTGGCAGCCAGCGCATCGTAGCTGGGCGTCGAGCGCGGGCCAACATTGTCTGGCGCCATAAGCTCATTGCCGAACAGCACCGTCTTCTGCGCACCGGGCGTGTCGTTATCGCCCAGAATCGAGGTCACGGTGTAGTACTGGGTGTAGTTGAAGGTCGGGCTGTCCGGCGCGGTGATCGGCCCATTGTTGTACAGGAATGTAGCGGTGTTCTTGATCTCGGTCTTGAAGCGCCATTCGTAGGTAATGTCCGGCTTCGCATCGCCGTCGCGGTCGATCTTGATGTTGTAGCGGGCGTTGTCGTCGTAGTGGTAGAAATTCGGCCCACCGCCTGGCTCTTCAAAGGGAATCCAGGCCGCGATCAGCGTGACCGTGTTGGGCGCATCCGGGCTGACAAAGGCGTACACATCGGTGTTGTCAACGGACGGGTCTTTCGAGATCAGCGGGGCTTCGCGGTGGCTCGATGCCCCGACGGGGGCGCTGACAACCGCGATGGCGGTGGCCAGTACGACCGGCACAAGCGCAAGACTGGCGATACGGAGCGGCTTCATGCGTTCTCCTTGTGGACTGCTACAACACTATTTCCTACACAGACGTGTCGGCCCGCGCTAACACGCTGATTCGGCTAATTGGCGGGGTTGGGCGCGGCCGCTCCAAACTCCCCTTTATATCGACATAACCGCCTGGACGGCGATAACGCCGCCGGCGACCGTGATTGCAAGCGCACTCGCAATCGGCAGGTAGCGCAGCGCGGGGCCACGCAATGGCACACGCACGAACAGGTGCCGCGCATACACCAGTATGAGTCCAATTGCGGTCAGTACGGCCGCCAGCCCAGTGCTGAATGCGGCGACGAGCAGCAACCCCAGGCCAGCCTGCCCAGCCGCGACCGCGCCCAACAGGAGAATCAGCGCCGATGGGCAGGGAATGAGGCCGCCGGAAATGCCAAGCAGCAGCAGGTTACGCATTGGTCGCTGGCCTTTGTCCGCAGTTGGGCTGGCCGGCTGCAGCGTGTGCGCGTGGTAGACACCGAAGCCATGCGAATGCATGCCCTCGGCCTGGTGCTGAT
>JACMIM010000791.1 GCA_014381165.1 Roseiflexaceae bacterium | reverse complement strand
GCGCGAGCGGCGCGCCGACACTGACGCGCAGTGTTGCAGCGGTGCCACCAAGCTGTGCGGCACGCACTGGCTGATCTTGGGCCACGGCGATTGCCGCCAGCGCTTCCAGACATTCGGCGACGTTCACCCGTTCGCCCAGTTGCTGCCAAAGGCGCAAGCTTTCGTGGAGCAGCGGGATGGCGCGCTGGTAATCGCCACGCTGTCGAACGATTTGGCCTAGGTTCAGCAGCGCCATTGCGGTGCCGGAGGCGTCCTGCTGCGCCCGAAACAAATCCAGACTCTGCTCATGCAGCGCTTGCGCGTCGGCCTCGCGCCCTTCCTGCCGCGCAACTTCGCCAAGGTTGGTGAGCGTTGCGGCAATGCCCCATGTGTCACCGAGCGCGCGGCGAATAGCCAGGCTTTCCGCGTGCAGCAGGTGGGCACGCGCGAAATCGCCTTGGTCGTAGGCCACTACGCCCAAGCTACCCAGGACAAAACCCATGCTGTGTTGGTCGCCGCGTTCGCGCTCCAGTGCGAGCGCTGCTTCGAGGTACGCCCGTGCATAACCGAGATCGGCCTGCTGCCGGGCAAGACGGCCCGCCGCCAACAACGCCTTAGCTTCGACGGGCGCGGGCAGGGCTTGCCGCGTGACCAGCGCCAGCGCAAGCCAGCGCCGCCCCTCGCTGAGATAGCCACGAATCAGCCAGAAACGCCACAGCGCCGCTGCCAGGCGGCACGCGAGTTCGGCCTGCTGATGATCGATCGCCCATTGGAGCGCGGCGCGCAGGTTGTCATGTTCGTCTTCCAGGTACGTCAGCGCTGTAACTTGGCCCAATCCGGTTAGCTCCGGCTCAATCTGCTCGGCCAGGCGTAAGTAGTAGGCTGTATGGCGCTGCTTTATGGTCTCGAACTCGCCGACCATGCGCAGGCGTGCGCTGGCGTACACGCGGATCGTTTCGAGCATCATGTAGCGGCTGGTGCCTTCGCCACTTTCCATCCGCACGATCAGGCTATGGTCGGCGAGCGTCATGAGCGTATCGAGCGTGCTGGGGTGTTCGTGCGGCAGGCGCAGCCAGTGCCCAAACTGGTGGCCACGGTTGTGCTCATCAGCACAGATATCTTCCGCCGTTGCAATGGTCCAGCCACCCATGAAGATGGCCAGGCGAATAAACAGTCTGCGTGCTGCGGCGTCCAGCAGCGTATAGCTCCATTCCAATGTCGCCTGCAGGGTTTGCTGGCGTTCGGGCAGCTGATTGGGATCGCCACGCAGCGTGTCTAGGCCGCGTGCAAGCTGGGCCAACACCTGCTCGGGTGTCTGCGTGGCAATATAGCTTGCAGCAAGTTCGATTGCAAGCGGCAACCCGTCGAGTCGGGTACAGATCGCTGCCACAGCCTGCGCATTCGCGTCGGTCAGCGCGAAGCCAGCGCGGCGTGTGGTGGCCCGCTGGACGAACAATTCGACTGCTGGGCTGCGCTCGATAGCGGCTGCCGTCGCAGGCGTATGCGGGTCGGGCAGCGCCAGCGGCAGAATCGGCAGCTCATATTCTTCGTGCAGGTGCAGCACTGCCCGGCTAGTCACCAGGATTTTCAGCTGAGGCGCGGCGATCAGCAGCTTGGCAACCGGCGGCGCGGCTTCGAGCAGATGCTCGAAATTGTCGAGCACCAACAGCATGTGCCGAAAACGCAGCGCATCGGCAAGCTGCTGTGTCAACGCGAGACCTGGCAGTTCGCCAACACCGAGCACCTGCGCGATACTCGAAACGACCAGGCGTGGGTCGGTGAGTGCTGCGAGGCTGACATGCCACACGCCATCGGCGAACGCGGCAGCCGATGCTGCAGCAACCGTAAGTGCCAGCAGCGTCTTGCCGCTGCCGCCTGCACCGGTCAATGTGACTAAACGCACAGTGGGCCGCAGTAATAGGTCGCGCAGCGCCGCTTGCTCGTGTGCGCGGCCGATCAGGGCAGTGGCGGGCGGCAGCAGATTCGGTGCGCGGGCGAGCGGCAGGGCCACGGGCGAGATCGTAGCGCGCCAGGGGAGCAGCAGTAGCTGGTCTGCGGCGCTATTGGCGTTGGTGTGAAGCTCGGCAATCGACGCATGTCCGGCGGCGGCAAGCAGGCGATCGGCATCAGATTCGGCGAGCCGCAGCGCATCGGCAACTTTCACCAAATCCTGCCAGCGGCGCGGGTGCTCGACCAGGCCGTCAAGCCAATTGACGATTGTAGCCTTTGAAACACGAGACAACTTGCTGAGGTTGGATGGGGTTAATGTGAGATCGGGTCGGCGCATCATGCTGCGCAGCGTCTCGGCAAGTGAAGCTGTGGAAGACATTAGCACACGTCCTCACGCGCACGCCGGCATTCG
>JACMIM010000790.1 GCA_014381165.1 Roseiflexaceae bacterium | reverse complement strand
TGGGCCGAATGGAATGGCAAGTACCGCGATGCCGTGCGCCGCTACTGGAAGGGTGACGAAGCTCAGGTGGCTGAACTGGCCTACCGGTTGAGCGGCTCGTCCGACCTGTACCAACGCAATGGCCGCAGCCCCTATGCCAGTATTAACTTTATCACCGCGCACGATGGCTTTACGCTGCGCGACTTGGTTAGCTATAACGAAAAGCACAATCATGCCAATGGCGAAGGCAACAACGACGGCGAGAGCCACAATAGCTCCTGGAACTGCGGCGTTGAGGGCGAAACCACCGATCATGCGATCAATGCGCTGCGAGCTGTGCAGCAGCGTAACATGCTCGCCACGCTGCTGCTTTCGCAGGGCGTGCCCATGCTGCTGGCTGGCGATGAACGCAACCGCACCCAGCGCGGCAACAACAATGGTTACTGCCAAGATAATGAGCTTAGTTGGCTCGATTGGAGCGAGCACGCCGGTGATCAGGAATTGCTGATGTTCACCCGGCAGCTGATCGAGCTGCGACGCAAACACCCGGTGCTGCGCCGCCGTGCGTTCTTCCAGGGCCGCTCGATTCACGGCGAGGATGTCAGCGATATCGAGTGGTACCAGCCCGATGGCGTACAGATGAGCGGGCAACAGTGGAACAATGGCATGGTGCGCTGCCTGGGCATGCTGCTCAATGGCCAGATTATGGACGACGTGGACGAGAGCGGCCAGCGCGTGACCGATGATATTCTGCTGCTGCTGCTGAATGCGCACCACGAGCCGACGGCGTTCACGTTGCCAGGCGCAGCCAACGGCCCGCTTTGGGAGGTGCTGCTCGACACCGCCGCACCTGCCGGGCCAGATGCCGACCCGCTCCGCACCTATGATTTCTACGAGCTTGGCGGGCGCTCGCTGGTGTTGCTGCGTCAATCTGGTGCGGAGTGGGCCGAGAAGCACGGCACGACCCCGCTGCTCATGGATGCGACCGCCGCGCCTGCCCAGGTGATCGCCGCCGCACAGACGCCGACCCGCCCGATCATCGGTGCGCTGACAACTATCGCGTCCTTCTCCAGCCCGCAGCTCGGCAACTCGCGCGATATTCTGGTCTACCTGCCGCCGGGCTATGCCGACAGCACTGAGCGCTACCCGGTGATTTATATGCACGACGGCCAAAATCTGTTCGACGAGCGCACCGCCTACAGCGGCGAGTGGCGTGTCGACGAGACCATGGGCCTGCTGGCCGAACGCGGCCTTTCCGCGATTGTGGTCGGCATTCCGAATGTTGGCGAACGCCGCCTGGACGAATATAGCCCCTACGCCGATGCGCAGCGTGGCGGCGGCTGGGGCGATCAGTATATCGGCTTTATCGCCGACACGCTCAAGCCCTACATCGACCAAGCCTTCCGCACGCGCCCTGAGCGCGGGCAGACTGGCGTGGTTGGCTCTTCGATGGGCGGGCTGATTAGCCTGTACGCCTATGTGGCACGGCCAGAAACATTTGGCTTCGCCGCGCTGATCAGCCCAGCACTGTGGTTCGCCACTCGCGCTATTTTCAAAACGGTGCAAGAAACTGAGCTGGTGCCGGGACGAATCTATCTGGATATTGGCCTGGAAGAAGGTGACTTTGCGCTACGCGACGCGCGCGACATGCGCGACTTACTGGCGACAAAGGGTATGCAACCCGGTGAGAACTTATGCTACCTGGAGGAACTAGACGCGCACCACTCCGAGGTCGCCTGGGCCGCGCGCCTCCACGACGCGCTGGTGTTTCTGCTCCAGGCCTAGGGCGGGGGGCTGGCGGCGCAGCCCAAAAAAAGCGCTCCTCGGCGCGGCAGCGCAAAGCGGGGGTCAGGGGCGCAGCCCCAATAAGATATCTTCTTACACTTGATAAAGCGAAATACCACCAGGACTTTCGCTTGCTCCCAAAATGTACGCTTTTCTTAGCAGTTTTTTGCGCCGCAGCGCAAAAAACTGCTAAGAAAAAACAATTCCTTGCCCGCCGCAGGCGAAAAAACTGTTTTAAGCGAAAGTCCTGACCACATAAAAACCCCGCTGGGCATTGCCCAGCGGGGTTTCTATACAAATGGAGACATACCCCCGATTCTGTTGTTATGCCGCCATCTCTCTCTGCGCAATGCGCAGGCCGCTTGTGGTCTAGCGGGTGTTACCCGCCCTCGCCCGCGCGGCGGCGATGCGAGCAAACGCGGTGGTGGTAGCGGCGGCCCGAGGGCCACCTCCCACACGATCAGCCTGCCCCACGCACCTTGCTCCCCTGGCCAGCGCAGTCGCCTAGCCGCCGGCATCGCTGCCAGCGCTGGTACGCTTTTACCGCACCCTTTCACCCTTGACCAGGGGTCAGGGTCAGGGGTTCAGGGCCAGTTTCCCGAACCCTATACCCTGATCCCTAACCCCTGGCAGGTCTGCTCTCTGTTGCCGTCTTGCGTCACGGTGCCGTTACCAGCGCCGCGCCCCCGCTTACGGTTTCGCGGGGTAGCCTTCTGCTAGGGATGAGGGCTAAGGGCTAAGGGCTAATGTTTTAGCCCTTAGCCTTCAGCCCTTAGCCCTTAGCAGGCGGGGAGTCGGGAAGTTCCTCTGGGCTTGCGCCCAGCGGCGGCTCATCTCCATTTGTGCAAACGGCGTAGCCCATGGGCTACGCCGTTCTGCTTGGCTGGCATTATAGCCGATCATTGGCTCTTTCGCCGCCACTACGGCCACCGAATGAATTCGGCGTTTGATACGCCGAAACGCGCTGAAGCGCGTTGAACTGCGCCAACGCGCTTCAGCGCGTTTCGGCATATCAGCAGCGGGTTTCAACCTGCCTGCTCCTATGTGGTACGGGAGCTGCTATGATTGTAGCAAAAGCGAAAGGAACCTTGATGCCAACCCACAAGCTCACCTTCAAAAATGCCGCTGGCCTGGCGCTTGCCGCCCGCCTTGAGCTGCCCGATCACACCCCGCCGCGTGCCTACGCCGTGTTCGCCCACTGCTTTACCTGCACCAAAAACGTTAAAGCGATCGTCGAGATCAGCCGCGCATTGGCGGCGTCGGGGCTGGGCGTACTGCGCTTCGATTTCACTGGCCTGGGCGAAAGTGCGGGCGAGTTCGTCGGCACGACCTTCGCCTCGAATGCGGACGATCTGGTCGCGGCGGCGGGTTTTCTCGCTACGCAGTACGCCGCGCCGCAGTTGCTGATCGGCCACTCGCTGGGCGGCGCTGCAGTGCTGCTGGCGGCTCAACGTACCCCTTCCGTAACCGCTGTGGCCACGATCAACGCGCCGTGTAGCCCTGCGCACCTGGTCGATCTGCTTGGTGAGGCCCGTGATCAGATCGCGGCTAGCGGCCAGGCGACGGTGCAGCTGGGCGGCGCGCCGGTCACGATCTCACGT
>JACMIM010000789.1 GCA_014381165.1 Roseiflexaceae bacterium | reverse complement strand
CCGCTGTACTGCCGCCGCTGCGTCGCTGCGGCCCAGCACGGCTACGGTGCCGCCGCTGCCGCCGCCGGTAATCTTGGCCCCGTAGAGGCCACCACCAAGCTGATCGCGCACCAGCTCGATCAGCAGGTCGGTGCCTGCCGAGCCAAGCCCGCAGGCGCTGTAGCTGGCGTGCGATTGGAACATCAGCTCGCCAAGTAAATGTCCATTATCTGTTGCGGCTTGCAGCAGCGCGCGAAACAGCTGGACGCGCTGGTGCTCGTAGATCGGGTGGGCGGTGGGCTGGCGCACGGCGTAGATGCGCGCCGGGTCGACCGTGGTGATATCGTCGCCAGTCGCGCCGTAGCGGGCCAGAAAGTCAGCCCCGAGGATTTCAAGCGGAACGTGCTGGCGCAGCTGCTGCTCCCACAGCGAGGGCGTGACGCTGACCAGATAGCTGTGCGTTGCTGATCGCTTATGTTCTTCGTGGTTGAAAACTTCGCGTTCCAGAAGCATTCGCCGACCCATGAACGCACCAACCCGCACCGAGCCGTAGTCGGCCCCAGAGACGGCGTGGCGGATGCCCGAATCAATCCCCCAGACCGCCAGCTCTGGCGGCAGTGCCACGCTGCCCTGCACTTCGGCGGGCTGGCACAGCAGCGCCAGCAGCCGGCCCTGCTCGCCCAGCGCCGAGGTCATCTGATCCATCACGCCGCAGGGTGCGCCCACCACCAGATTCTCGACCTTCTGGCAGAGCATGGCAATCTCTCTAGGGGCTAGGGGCTGGGGATCAGGGTTCAGAGACTGTATACTGGCGCTCTTGCCTGACCCCCGACTCATAACCCCTAGAACGGCGCTCATCGCGGCCACTTCGATCGCAGCTGAGGAACTGACGCCCTTGCCCGCTGGCACTGCCGAATCGATCAGGATACGCAGGCCGGTCTGCGGCAGCAGACCGCGCTCGTGAGCCAGCACCACCAGCACACCCGCTACATACGCCGCCCAACTGGCGCGTGGGTCGGCGTTCAACAGCGCGCGGGCCTGCGCATAGCCGAGCGCCTGACCGCCGGGGAATAGCACGCTCAGTGGAATCGTCACTTGCGGCTGGTCGAGGCCCACTTCCAAGCTGACCAGCGTGAGCACGGGTTCAGGATCGGGCTGGACAGCGGCGAAGGTGGCCACACCAAGCGGCAGTTCCAGCACCAGCGCGCCGGAATAGTCGGCAATGCCGCCCATCAGGTCGAGCCGACCAGGCGCACGGGCCACCGTGATCGGCGCATCAGTGCGGAAGAAGCCAGCCTCGGCATTCAGTGTCGCCAGAAAGCGCTCGAAATCGGGGGTGCCTGCGTGCGGGGCGCGGTCGACCTGCCACATAAACATATCCTTGTCGCTTCTGGTGGCACAAAGCGGCAACAGAAGAAACAATAGCCCATGCCCAGAATGTTCTTCCGGCCTTGGTGTCTTTGTACTTTCGTGGCTTACGTGAGCAGGCCGCGCTCGCGTAGTGCCGCCGCCAGTGCTGGCGCGACTTGGTCGCGAATAGCACTGTTGGCAAAGCCCATCCAGGCGAGATCGCTCTCGACATCGAGCCGGGCCGCTAGCTGCCCACCTAGCGCGTCGGTCACAATCACGCCGGCCTCACGGGCGATCAACTCGGTGCAAAGATCATATGGGTGGCAGCACATGCCGGGCGGAAAGCCGCGCTCACGCAGCAGCGGGTTGACTAACGGGCGTAGATCGGCTATCCAGCGGTCGTGGCCGACCAACAACTCATACAGCTGGCCACCACTTGAAATGTACTGATCCTCGAACGCCAGCGCCTTGCCTGTGGGCGGCACGCCCAGCACCTGGAAATGTATTTCGTCGTCGATCGCGGCCAGCACGCCGCGTGCGCCTGGAAAGAAGCGAGCCAGCCCGCCAAAACCCTGGGCGATCGTGGCCGCGCGCGAGGGGCGCAGCACCAGCGGCTGGCGCTCGCCATTGAGCCGGTTGAGGCGCTCGGCCTGCCCGCCCTGGCCGCGCACCGCCCAGAGTGTATCACACAGATGCTGGCGCACCAGTGGAATTTCAGTCATCACGGCCAACTCGATATCGGCCAGGCTGGTTGCTTCGCCGTGATTTTGCGCCACCCCAGTCAGAATCCAGGCGCTGCGCTTCTGATACATCAGGCCGCGTGTGCCGTCGATCGGGTCGACAATCACGCGGATAGCAGCGTCCTCGGGGCTGCCCGATGGCGTCAGCACCGCCACGCCAGTCGCCCCCAAGCCTTCGGCGATCAGCACCATTGGCCACTCGGCGGCGAGCTGGTGGAAATGCTCGAGCAGCACCTGCTCGGAAACCCGGTCGATTGCGAAAATCGTGTCGCCGGCTTCCTCGGCAACTACGGCGGATAGCTGCTCAAGGGCGCTCTGCTCGCAGGCCGCCACTACTGCATCACGGATAGCAGCCTGGACGGCGCGGATTCGTTCCAGCAAGGCAACATAGTTCGCTATCATACGGTTTCTTTTATTACCACAAAGAATACAGAAGTTTGGACAGGTCTTTTTTACCGCGAAGAGCGCGAAAATTCAGACATATCTTTTTACCACGAAGAACACGAAGAACACGAAGAACACAGAAGTTCGGACAAACTATAGTTCCGGCCTTCTTCCGGCCTTCGTGTCCTTCGTGTTCTTCGTGGTTATAGCTCCGGCGTCCGGTAGTGCGTTGCTGACACTGCGCGCAGCTCGGCGGCTTTGGCCTCGGGCGCGGTGTCGGCCAGAAAGTTGCCGCCGCCGATCTCCGGGCCAGCCAGATACTTCAGCGTGTCCGGGCGGCGCAGCGGCGGGTGAAACGCGATAAAGAAGTGGAAATCGCGGTAGTCGCCGCCATCGGTTGGAGCCTGGTG
>JACMIM010000788.1 GCA_014381165.1 Roseiflexaceae bacterium | reverse complement strand
GCCGCATGGTGCGCGAAACGACGCTCAGCGCCGACAATCTAATCTACCCGCTATTCATACGCCATGGCCAGGGTGTGCAGCGCCCCATCAGCTCGATGCCTGGGCAGTTCCAGTGGTCCGTCGACACCGCCACGCGCGAGGCCGAGCGCGCATACGAGCTAGGCATTCCAGCGGTGCTGCTCTTCGGCATCCCCGAACACAAAGACGCCACGGGCAGCGAGAACTACAACCCCGAGGGCATCGTTCCCCAGGCGATATGCGCCATCAAGCGCGCCGTGCCCGAGCTGGTGGTGATCTCCGACATGTGCTTTTGCGAGTACACTGACCACGGCCACTGCGGACTGCTCAACACGCCCGAGTCGCCGCTGTATGCGCCCCAGCTCGGCGAGGGCTACATGCTCAACGACGAGACGCTGGAGCTGCTCGGCAGGGCATCGGTTGTTCACGCCCAGGCTGGCGCCGACATCATCGCACCATCCGGCATGCTCGATGGCATGGTCGGCGCGATCCGCAACGCGCTCGACGCTTCGGGCCAGGATCACACGATAATTATGAGCTACGCCGCCAAGTTTGCCTCGGGCTTCTACGGCCCCTTCCGCGAGGCGGCCGAAAGCCCGCCCTCGTTCGGCGACCGCAGCCAGTACCAGATGGACATGGCCAACCCGCGCGAGGCGCTCAAAGAGGTCGCGCTCGATGTTGAAGAGGGCGCCGA
Organism: Roseiflexaceae bacterium; assembly: GCA_014381165.1. Lineage (GTDB taxonomy): Bacteria > Chloroflexota > Chloroflexia > Chloroflexales > Roseiflexaceae > JACMIM01. The sequence continues at coordinate 1,186 of JACMIM010000788.1, read as the reverse complement.
CATCCTGATGGTCAAGCCAGCTGGCGCCTACCTCGACATTATCCGCCAGGTGCGCGACCGCTACGACCTGCCGCTGGCCGCCTACCAGGTGAGCGGCGAGTTCAGCATGATCAAGGCCGCCGCCGCCAATGGCTGGATCGATGAGCGCCGCGTGGCCCTCGAAAGCCTGTATGCCATCCGCCGCGCCGGCGCCGAGATGATTATTACCTACTTCGCGCTCGATGCGGTGAAGTGGCTGGCGTGAGGAGACCAGGAGACCGGGAGGAGTAAGGCCGAAGCATTCGCAGGGTAAAAACCCCGACGCAGTCAGAAGATCGCGAATGCTTCGGTCCAACGATCAATCCACCGCGTCTCTACCGGTCTCCTGGTCTACGCATAGATTGCTACAAACGTAACGCTACAAGGAGCCAATGAAGAACGATAGATTTCTACGCGCCTGCCGCCGCCAGGAGGTCGACCGCACGCCGATCTGGCTGATGCGCCAGGCTGGCCGCTACATGCCCGAGTTCCGCGCGCTGCGCGCCGAGCACGACTTCCTCACGCGCGTGAAGACGCCCGAGCTGGCCGCCGCGATCACGATGCAGCCGATCAACGCCTTCGATCTTGACGCCGCGATCGTATTCGCCGACATCATCCCGCCGCTTGAGGGCATGGGATTGCAGATCTCGTTTGCGCCCGGCCCGACGATCCACAACCCCGTGCGCAGCGCGGCCGACATCGCGGCGCTGCGCGTGCCCGACCCGCGCGAGACGGTGGCCTATTCGATCGAGGCGGTGCGGCTGGTGAAGCGCGAGCTGGCCGACAAGCTGCCGCTGATCGGCTTCAGCGGGGCGCCCTTCACGCTGGCGTCGTACGCGATCGAGGGCGGCAGCTCGCGCGACTTCGCCCGCACGCGCGCCCTGATGTACGAGCAGCCCGACGCCTGGCACCAGCTTATGGCCAAGCTTACCGAGCTGGTGGGCGAATACCTCGTGGCACAGGCCGAGGCGGGCGCCGACGCGCTCCAGATATTCGATAGCTGGGCCGGCATCCTCTCGCCCTTCGACTATGCTGAATACGTGTTGCCTTATGTCAAACAGTGCATCGCGCACGTTCGCCAATCGCCAGTCGCCAGCCGCCAATCGTCCATCCCAATTATCTACTTCGGCACCGACATGGGCGGCCTGCACGCGCTACTGCGCACGCT
>JACMIM010000787.1 GCA_014381165.1 Roseiflexaceae bacterium | reverse complement strand
AGGGCTAAGGGCTTTCTGGATTCAGCCCTCAGCCCTCAGCCGTCAGCCCTTGCTACGGTGCCATGCGGTAGCCGACGCCCCACTCGGTCAGCAGTAGCTTCGGCTCGCGGGGGTCTTCTTCGATTTTGCGGCGGAGATGCCAGATGTAGACTTTGAGGTAATCGTTATCTTTGGTGTATTCCTGGCCCCATACACCGCGCAGCAACTGCTCGTGGGTCATAACGCTACCGGCGTTTTCGCTTAACAGGAGGAGCAGATCGTACTCGGTAGGAGTCAGATCGACCGGCGTGGTACGCACCAGCACCTCACGCTTCTGCCGGTCGATTGAAACCTGATTGGTAGCTGCGATAACCAGCCGGTTAGGCGAGGGGACGCGCCGCAGTAGCGCACGGATGCGCGCATTCAGCTCATCCATGTTGAATGGCTTGGCCAGGTAGTCGTCGGCACCATTGTCGAGGCCCGTGATGATGTCTTTGGTCTGATCAAGGGCGGTGAGCATCAGCACCGGTACCTGCGAGAAGTCGCGCAGCCTGCGGCAGACTTCCCAGCCATCCATGATGGGCATCATGACATCAAGAATCACCATATCGGGCTGCTGCTGCTGCACCACGCGCAAGGCTTCGGCCCCACTGTCGGCCTGAAGCACGCCGTAGCCCTCGTGTTCCAGGTTGATCTTGACAAGTTCGCGCAGTCCAGCTTCGTCGTCCACGACTAAGATTTGGCGCAGATCCATCAATCCCTCGCTCTCCTCAGCGCGTAGCAGCCGGGCTACGCTGAAGCTCAGTGAAGACACGCTCGACATCCTCGGCGGTCACGGTTGTATAGGCGGCGTAACGAATCACTCCGCTTGTGTCGATAAAGAAGGAGGAGGGCAACGGCAGCACCTGAAAATCGCGCCCAGCCTCGCCTTTATCATCGAAAACAATCGGGTAGGTCACGCCAAAGCGCGTGGCGAATTCCTGGACGACCCGGTCGCCGGCCTCGCCACGCGGCTCCTTCTGACGCACATTGACCCCGATCACGACCAACCCGTCGGCAGATAGCCGCTGGTAGGCTTGCTGGAGCGCGGGTGTCTCCTCGATACAGGGCGCACATTCGGTATACCAGAAGTTGACCAATACCGTATTCTTGCCAGCATAATCAGCCAGGCGCAGATTCCCGCCATCCAAGCTACGCAGCTCGAAAGCCGGCGCGGGCTTGTCTAAGCGAGCCATTGTCACCGTGGGCGTGGTAGTGCTGCCCGCTAGCGCCCAGACAATCGCGATCAGCAGCAGGCCGGCGACCGCCCCGCCCACAAGGCCGAGCAGTTCACGGCGGCTAAGACCGGATCGCGCGCGCGGCGAAGGTACCGGGGTTGTACTGCGCGCATCGTAGGCCGCGCGCAGATCAGAATCGCTGAGCGTCGCGTAGGCTCGGTCGAGCGAGGTCAGGCGCTCGCGAGCGACCTGCGCCACATCCTCACCTAGCTCGCCGAGCTGGTCAGGAGCGTAGCGGGCGCGCTGACGCTGGTATGCAGTTTCGATCTCTTCAGCGCTGGCACCGGGCGCAACGCCGAGCAGGGCATAATAGCTTTGCATTGGCTGTGTATCGCTTATTAACTGTTAGGTAGTATTCATTTTAACATAGTTCGAGGGCGCAAGATTGGGGCTAGCCGCCGCCGCCACCATAGCGCTGGATAAGGATTTGGGCCTGCTGCGCAAAGGGCGACTCCTGGGGCTGCGACTCGCGCACTTGAAGCCAGGTTTCAAGCGCTTCGGCAGTGCGGGCGGGTTGAGCATTGGCGTAGCAGTGGCCTAGGCTCAACAGCACCCGCGGATCCTCTGGCAGAACGGAAGCGGCCTGCTGTACCTCGGCCAGGCCGCGTTCCAAGTATTGCGGATCATCCACACCGGCACCATAGAAACAGGCGCTCACGCCAAGATCGGCGCGCACGCTCGCGTTGTCTGGTTCCAGCTCCAGCGCTCGACTGTACGCCACGGTCGCCTCAAGCCAGCGCGGCAAGCGCTCCTGGTAGACTGGGCTGTCAGGCTGTAGCTCACGCACGACCTGGACGCTGTCATAGAGCATGTTACCGTAATCGACCCAAGCCGAGGCGGCGTCGGGGTTTTGTTCGGCCGCAGCCTTGGCCTGCACGATTGCGCTCTCATACTGATCGATCGGCGAGGCGGTGGGTTGGCTGATTGGCGCGCTGCCCACCAGAGCGCCGGGGGCCTGGCCGGAGAACAGGAAGATGCCAGCGCCGATCAGGGCCACGGCCAGCAGGGCAATGGTTGTCAGCAACAGTGGGCGTGAATCGTTGGCGGGCGGCGCGGCGCGACCGGTGGTGCGCGTTGGGCGGGCGTCGAACGATTTGACGCGCT
>JACMIM010000093.1 GCA_014381165.1 Roseiflexaceae bacterium | reverse complement strand
GGGAGGTCGTGGGTCTGCGCCAGCTGCGCGGCTGCTGTCAGATGGCCCTGGCGCAGCAGCGTCAGCACCTGGAGGGCAGCAACCTCAGGCATCCGATGCGCAAAGTGATGCTGGCGCACGAACTGCTCGGCCTTCGCGAGCAGCGCGGCCGCGCCGGATAGATCGCCCTGGACAAGCTTCACTCGGGCGAGCAGCATCCAACAGCCAGCGAGTGTGTCGGGCGTCTCCATCTGTGGCGCCAGCCGGGCGCAGTGGTGTGCGTGCTGCTGGGCGGCTTGGAGGTCGTTCCACTCGTAGCAGATCCGGGCCAGGCCAAGGTGCGCTTCACAGACAGCCGGCAGCGGCGGCTCACCGGCCAGCTGCAGGACGCGCTGGTAGCTCTCGGCCGCCAGGGCGAGGCGGTTTTCTGTTTCCTGTACCTGGCCCAGGCAGGTGGTAGCCGCGATGGTGATCATGCTATTACCGGACGCCTGGCTGCTCGCGATTGCTTCGGCGTACGCCCGGCTGGCTGCAGCACGATCGCCCTGAAGCTGATAGGCAAACCCTAGCGTCCAGGTGGCGGCGGTGCGAACAGGCCCATTGTCGGGGTGCAGATACGCGAGCGCACGGCGCGACTGGGCAACCATGGCCTCTGTCCGGTTCAGCGGGATAGCCAGCATAGCACGGGTCGCAGCGATTTGCCCGACGAGGTCGCGGGTTTTGTCGTCTGACTCGGCGTTCTGGAGGGCGGTCTCGGCCGCCTGAAGTTTCTGTTCGACACTGCTGATTGGCTGGCCAACCATCGTTCCCGCCGAGGCATACAGCACCCACAGCGAGGGCCTGGCGTCTAGGACTGCCCCTGGCAGCGACGTCAGCCAACTCAGGACCGGGGCCATTGCCCCGCGATAGTGCAGCGGCATGCCCTTTGCTTGAATCAGGCGCTCAGCGCGCGCAACGTCATTGGCGAGGGTCGCGTGGCGAAACGCTTCAAGCTCCAGGCCCTGCTCCTCATACCAGACGCTTGCGCGGATATGCGGGTCGGCCACGCTGGCGGCTGCGCCGTCTGGAGATGAGCCCGCGCCCTGTTGCAGGCGCTGCCGCAGCAAATCCGCAAAGAGGTGGTGATAACGGTACCAGCGCCGCTCGTTGTCCAGCGGTACCAGGAACAAGTTGGCGTTTTCGATCGCGTTCAGGGCTGCCTGTCCAGATCCAGCGGGGGCGCGCAGCACAGCGTCACACAGTGGGCCGCATAGGCGGTCGAGGATCGAGGTGCGCAACAAGAACTGTTGGATGTGTGCGGGCTGCTGGTGTAGAACCTCTTCAAGCAGGTAGTCCAGCACGAAATGGTGGTTGCCGGTGAACGACCGGATGAAGCCGGCGATGTCCTGCTGGCCCCGCATGGAAAGCGCGGCCAGTTGCAGGCCGGCGATCCAGCCTTCGGTGCGGCTTTCCAGCTCGGTGATCGCTTCCGCCGCGAGGTTCAGGCCCATGGCCTGGTTGAGAAAATTGGCGGCCTCGGCGGGGGTAAAGCGCAGGTCCGCAGCGCGCAGTTCGGTCAGCTGACCACGGGCGCGTAGGCGTGACAGGGAGAGCTGTGGGTTCTGCCGGGTGGCGATCACGAGGTGCAGCTGGGGCGGCAGGTGCGTGAGCAGAAAGGAGAGGGCCTGGTCAATCGGCCGGGAATCAAGGCTATGGTAGTCGTCAAGGACGAGGACGAACGGATGCGAGAGGGTGCTAAGTTCGTTGATCAGGGCAGTCAGGATCGCTGTGGTTGGCGGCGGCTGCGGGGAAAGCAGCGCAGCGAGCAGCCCTGCGCCAACGCTTGGCGCGACAGTCTGCACTGCGGCGACGAGGTAGGCCAGAAAGCGCGCGGGGTCGTTCTCGCCATCGTCGAGCGAGAGCCAGGCTGAACGTAAACCGTAAAACGTAGAATGTAGTGCAGGATCATCGCTGCCGCTATCGCTGTGCGGCCGTTCTACGCTTTGCGTTCTCCGTTCTAGGCTTGCGAGCCACTGGCTGAGCAGCGTGGTTTTCCCAAAGCCGGCGGGCGCGGAGATCAGGGTCAGCCTGCGCTGCAGCCCTTCGTCCAGCCGCTCGAGCAGGCGTGGGCGGGGGACACTGTTCGGGCGTGACCGAGGGATGTACAGCTTGGTGATTACCAGCGGTGGAAACATGTAATCAATAAAACACCACTCGTTGGATGAATTGACGATCGCGAGCCGCCTTCCGATCGTCGCCACCGACTCCTATCTGTTCCAGACGCGGTATGACGTGGATCGGCTGGCGGCGAAGGGGGTGCTCCATGTGCGCCTGCGCGACCCCGCAGTTGGCTCGAAAGCCCTCGTCGATGTGTTCGCCACGCACTTGCAGGCGGGCGGCAGCGATCAGATCAAGCACTGCTAAGTAACCGAGCTAGCGCGCTACATTCGGTCTCGAATGTCCCCCGGTGTGCCAGCAATGCTGCTCGGCGACCTCAACATCGATGGCCTGCGCGATGCGCAGAACGACCCGAACTCCGACTACAGCTACCTGGCAAACCAACTCCGCTTCGCATCCGGCCACGCCCTGCACGATATTGGGGGTCATCTCGCTATTGGAACGAACATCGACAGCGACGGCAATCAAACACGCCGGATCGACCACATGTTTGTCGACCCTTCAGCCCTCAGGGCGCTCGCGGCGGACGTGATCGTGGAGCGATTCG